>JAFVUT010000108.1 GCA_017502545.1 Ruminiclostridium sp. | reverse complement strand
GGTGCGCTCGGCCACATGGTAGATCACTTCCTGGGGCAGGTAGCCGTAGATGGACTGGGCCTGCTGCAGGATCATGATCAGGCTGGTGGAATCATCCTGATACTGGCGGAGTACGCCTTCCATCAAGGAAAGATCAACACCTGACGTAAACTCGCTCATTTGCTTTCACTCCTTATTGTTGGGCAACGGGGCAGCTGACCTGGAAGAACATAACTGCCCATCGCTGACATTGCCATAATACACGTTCAGACCAATTATAATCCTATTTTGGTTCGATTACAAGTACATTCATGCAATGTGCGCTGAAAATTTGTACGTTTTTTAGTAATTCTTGCAACCTTTGAACCAAATTCAACGGCAGTTCCTGCACAATTGACCAAATGATGACGGATTTTTTGCAAGGCGGCAGGACTGCAGCGACAAAGCCCCAGAGGAAAAATGCGCAGCCCGGACCATATCTTTCCCTTGCGGCACCCGGATTTATACCTTATAATAATGGTATCCTGCCGAAAGGAGGAAACCCTGATGAAACGACTGACCGCACTTTGTCTGGCGGCGGTCCTGCTTTTATCCCTGGCCGCCTGCGCAGGGCAGCCCCAGGAGCTCCCGGACAACCCGGAGGAACCGGCGGTGACGGCCCCTGCCGACCCCAATCTGGGCCGCTACACCTGCACGGCCGTCACCCTGGAGGGCATGGACCTGGGCCCTGACGGACAGTGGATGGAGCTGGAGGCCGAGGGCAAAGCCCTGCTTTACCTGGGGAACGAGGCCGACGAGGCCCAATGGACCCTGAACGGCACCGCCTTTACCCTGACCATGGGCAGCGAGACCGTGGCCGAAGGTTCCCTCACCGACGGGACCCTCACGGTGAAGCTCATGGGGATGGACTGTATCTTTGTAAAGGAGGCAGCCCAGACTCCCCCGAAAACCGAACCCGAGGCATCTGCCCCGGCAGAGTTCACCCCCTCCATGGGGACCTTCTCCTGCCAGGGCCTCTATACCGTGACCTACCCCCTGGATACCTTCCAGGCCCCGGCAGACGGCCTCACCGATCTGACCTCCTCGGATGGTGCCAAGGTCTGGTTCACCAAACTGGACACCCGGGCCGATGCCAACCAATGGCGGACCGACATGGAAAGCAAGCTGGCAGAGACCACCACCCTGCAAAAGGAGACCCTGGAACTGACCGCCGGGGAGTATCCCGCTGAATGCGTTCTCTACGAGGAGGCCGAGGGCTGGCACGCCGCCCTTCTGGTGGACTTCGGCCGGAACCGGGGCTCCGACGGGCGGTCCATGGCAGTCGCCAGCATCTATATCTCCGCCCCCACCCGGGAGGCGGTCTGGAACGACACCATCCAGACCATGGTCTCCAGCCTGAAGCTGGGCCAGTAAGAAAGGAGCATTTTTTCATGAAAAAGATCCTTGCGGCCCTGCTGGGCCTGACCTTTGCTTTCACCCTCACCGCCTGCGGCGGTACTGACGAACCCCAGGAGATCATCCAGGAGGACCCCACCCAGATCGCCCAGCCCGATGAGGACCCCTCCCTGACCGCCCTCCGCCAGGAGATCGCCGAGAGCGGCTCTGTCTGCGCCGTGGGCTATCTGGGCCAGCTGCCCCCCGGCGGGGATGTGAATGAGCTCCTGGCCGACACCGCCTATCCCTTTCTGGCGGATACGCCTGTGGTGCCCCACGCAGGCTCCCAGGTCTTCTGCGTGATCCCCCCGGATGACAGCACCGAAATGATCGTGGAGGAATACCTCTGCGATGAGAGCAACGGCTACCAGGGGGAAGTGGGCGTCACCCTCTACGTAAGCCCCTATGGTGTTCCCGTCATCCTGGTCTGCAACGAGAACGATGTGATCCCCAACCTGGTGGTCACTCTGAAGGGGGCCGACGGGGAGACCGTCTCCTACAGCCCCACCCTGGAGCTCTGCGGGGGCACGGTCTTCGTCCCCGCAGGGATGTCCATTCTGGACATCAGCGACTATGAGACCGTCAGCCAGCAGGCCCCTCCTGCCCCCTCCGTGGACTTCACCGGCACCTGGGAGGCCTATGAGGACTTCGACGGTTCCCAGGTGGTCCTGAAGACCACCTTCGGGGAGGACGGCTCCGCCCGGTACCTCTGCGGCTACGCCTACTCCGAGTTTCTCAGCGACTACCAGGGTTCCTGGTATATCCTCACCGACAACGGCACCTATCCCGCCGGGGCGGTCGTGCTGGAAATGAAGGATGCCATGTCCGGGGCCGACTTCTTTGGGGTGTACTCCGTCACTGCCGAGAGCGGCACCATCACCCTGACCCACCTGAACGGAGACTCTCTCCTCCACGGCTGGGAGGGCAAGGGCATCACCTTCTCACCGGCCACAAATTAAAATAGCCTCCCCTGTGCAAGGGGAGGTGGCAAAACGAAGTTTTGACGGAGGGGTTGTAGCCCCTCGGTAAGCTACCATCCCTCAGTCAGCTTCGCTGACAGCCCCCTTTGCACAAGGGGGCCAATTTGGTCAAATTTTCCCGTTGACAATTTGACTCCCCGGTGGTATACTAACCGCTGTAAAACAAAGTAGGAAGGTTCCGCCTGCCTCACCTCCCGCAAGGAAGCGAAGGGGTTTATATGGTTAGTGAGCAGCCCCCAGCGGATGCTTCTTTCCCTATGTGCGGATACCTTTCTCAAGGTATCCATTTTTTGTATCTAAAGGACTGGAGGTGCGTTCCCTATCAGTAATCCGGCTCATCAGATCAACGAGGAGATTCGCGACAAGGAAGTTCGCCTGATTTCCGCCGAGGGTGAACAGCTCGGCATCATGTCCATCGCCGAGGCCATGGATAAGGCCAACGAGGCAGAACTGGACCTGGTGAAGATCTCTCCCAACGCCGTCCCCCCCGTTTGCAAGCTCATGGACTACGGCAAGTACAAGTTCGAGCAGACCAAGCG
>JAFVUT010000107.1 GCA_017502545.1 Ruminiclostridium sp. | reverse complement strand
GCTTTGGCTAAAAATATGCCACTGGCATATTTTCTTAACGTGTCGCCCCCTCGTCAGAGGGAGCCATTTTATCGGTCCCCTCAACGGTACACCAATGAAAAGCCCCCTTTACGAAACCCCGATTTTCCTGTAGAATAGAGTACTACCCTAGATTTTAGAAAGGAGGCGGCAGGTATGGCTACCGGCCTGTTTCTCCCCGGCAACATCATATCCCTCCACCGGAAGGCGGCGGACCGGCTCCTGGCAGCCGACAACGGCGACGCCGCCCTCCTCTACCTGTGCCTGCTGGCGGGGAAGGACCCTTCCACCCTCAACTGGCAGGCCGACCGCCTGGAGAAAGCCCATCAGGCCCTGGTGGTCATGAAGCTGGCCGACCCCACCGAGCCGGTGAAAAAAGCCCCTGAAAAGAAGCTGGAGGACGACCGTCCCCCGGAATACACCTCCCAGGATGTGACTGCCGCCCTGAAAAACGGCGGGGGCTTCGCCGCCCTGGTGCCCGAGGTGGAAAAGATGCTGGGGAAGGTCCTGTCCCCGGCAGACCTGAAGTCCCTCCTGCTCATCCACGACCACCTGGGGATGCCCCCCGAGGTCATCCTGACCCTGGCGGGCTGGTGCATCGAGGTCAGCCAGCGGAAGTACGGGGCGGGACGAAAACCCACCCTCCCCCTCATCAAGCGGGAGGCCAACAAATGGTACAAGGCCGGGGTCCTCACCCTGGACGCCGCCGATGCTTACCTCCAGCGTCAGCAGAGACTGGGCACCCGGGGCATGGAGATCATGGCCATCCTGGGCATCACCGGCCGGGACCCCGTCCCCCAGGAGGAGGCCTACCTCCACACCTGGATCGATCTGGAGTACTCCGACGAGGTCATCCGCCTGGCCTATGAGCGCACCGTCTTCCAGATGGCCAAGCAGAACGAAAAGTTCCGCTGGAGCTACATGAACGGTATCCTCACCAGCTGGCACAACCAGGGCCTGAAAACCGTGGCCGACATCGAGGCCGCCGAGGCCCGCAGAAGACCCAGCTTCCCCAAGAAAAATCCCCAGCAGACTGGCTCCGCCCCCATTTCCACCAGCGATATGGACCGGATGCTGGCCGAGCTGAACGCATTACCCGGAAAGGAGGGGTGACCCATGGCATACAGTGAAGAGATCATTTCCCGGGCAGAAGCCCGCCTGAAACGGACCCAGGAGGCCCACCAGACCCAGCGGGACACCCTGCGCCGGGAGATCTACCAAAAAATCCCCCGCACCGGGGAGATCGACCGCCTCCTGCGGATGACCGCTCCCAAGATCCTGGCGGCCTCCCTGCGGCAGGGTCTGAACGGACAAGAGGCCCTGGCCGCTCTCCGCCGGGAGAACCTGGCCCTCCAGGACGAGCAGGCCGCTCTGCTGGCCCAGGGAGGCTACTCCCCCGATGCCCTGGACCTTCTCCCCTACTGCCCTATCTGCAATGACCGGGGCTGGCAGGGAACCCAGATGTGCGGGTGCTTAAAGATCCTCTGCCAGGAGGAGCAGATCAAGAGCCTCTCCTCCCTGCTGGACCTGGGGGAGCAGTCCTTTGAGACCTTCCGTCTGGACTACTACGACCGGGAGCTCTGGCCCGACCTGAAGCGGTCCCCCCGGGAGCACATGGAACGGGTGCTGACCATCTGCCGGAACTACGCCGAGCACTTCGGTACCATGGCCCGGAAGAACCTCTTCCTCACGGGCAATCCCGGTCTGGGCAAGACCTTCCTCTCGGCCTGCATGGCCCGGGTGGTCTCCGAGAAGGGCTGGTCCGTGGTGTACGACACGGCGGCCAACATCTTCTCCCGGTTCGAGACCCGGAAGTTCGCCCGGGATGGGGAAGAAATTCGTCATGCCGAGGCCGACGCCCGCCGGTACCTCACCTGTGACCTGCTGATCCTGGACGACCTGGGCAGTGAGTTCACCACCCCCTTCGTCCAGGCCGCCCTGTACGAGGTCATCAACACACGGTTGGTGGAGGGCAGGCACACGGTCATCTCCTCCAACCTGGATATGAACGGGGTCCGCCAGCGGTACACCCCCCAGGTGGCCTCCCGGCTGGAGGGAGAATACCAGATCCTCCCCTTTGTGGGCCAGGACATCCGTCTGCTGAAGAAGCAGCGGGGCTGAAAGGAGCCTTCCTATGATCGTCTATGAAACTGTGGGCGGGGTCAACACCGACACCACCCTGCACCTGGCCCTGGACACCGCCCGGGACCGGGGGCTGGACCTGGTCCTGGCCTCCTCCACCGGGGAAACCGCCAAAAAACTGGTGGCCCTGGCCAAGGAAAAGAACTTCCCCAACAAGCTGGTGGTGGTCCGCCATGTGTACGGCATGGAGGAACCCGGTGTCAACGACATGCCCGAGGAGACCGCCGACTTCCTCCGGGAAAACGGTGTCACCCTGGTCACCGCCGCCCATGCCCTCTCCGGAGCGGAACGGGGCATCAGCAAGAAGTTCGGCGGGGTCTCCCCCGTGGAGATCCTCTCTGCCGCCCTGCGGATGTTCGGGGAGGGCGTGAAGGTCTGCACCGAGATCTCCATCATGGCCCTGGACTGCGGGGCCATCCACTACGGCAAGCCCGTGGTGGCCGTGGGCGGGTCCTCCTGGGGGTCCGACGCCGCCTGCGTCATCACCCCCAACTACTCCGCCAACGTGCTGGCGACTCATATACACGAGATCCTGTGTAAGCCGTACTGACGTTACAGGCTCAGAAAAGGCTCCCTTGTGCAAAGGGAGCTGGCAGCCGTTAGGCTGACTGAGGGATTGTGTAGCAGAAACAATCGGTTTCTAACAAATGTTCATGCGAATTCGCAGGTTTTTCCGTGACAATTCCTCCGCCTCGCATTCGCTCGGCACCTCCCTTTGCACAAGGGAGGCTCAAGTATCCTGTAACCCCGTTTTTTTTGACACACGAAAAAACCTCTGACGAAGCATTTCCTTGCTTTGTCAGAGGTTCTTTTTTTACCCAAATATGATTTCCTTGTACTCCTCCACGTCCCGGACCTGGCCCACGGCGGACAGGGAGACCTGGGCCCAGTCAAAAATTTCTTTCGCCAGGGACATGACGTCCTCCCGGGTGACGGCGTCGTAGGCCGCCAGGATCTCCTCGGCGGACATGATCTTGTCGGTGAAGAGGAGGGACCGTCCGGCGTGGCTCATACGGCTCTGGGTGGACTCCATGCCCATGACCACGTTGGCCTTGGACTGCTCCCGGGCCCGGGAGAGCTCCTCCTCGGTGGGGCCGTTTTCGGTAAACTCCGTGACCACCCGGCGGATGGTCTCCAGGGCTTTCTGCTCGGTGTCCCGGTTCAGGGCCACGTAGATGCAGTACACGCCGGTGTCGGCGTGGCCTGCCCCGTAGGAGTAGACCGAATAGCACAGGCCCTGCTTCTCCCGGACCTCCTGGAAGAGGCGGGAGGACACCCCGCCGCCCAGGATGGCGGAGAGGGTCTGGAGGGCAAAGCGCCGGGGGGAGTGATAGGTCAGGCCGGGGAAGGCCAGGATGAGATGGTTCTGCTCGATGGGCTTGGGGGTGGCCACGAAGGCGGGGGTGTAGACCGCCTGGGGCAGCTCGGCCTGCTGACCGGGTTCCAGGCCAGAGAACCGACGGCGGATCTCCGCCAGGTGCTCCTCCCTAAAGCTGCCGCAGAGGGAGACCACCGTGTTGTCCGCCCGGTAGTGGCGGCGGTGGAAGTCCCGGAGGGAGTCCCCGGTCATCCCCTCCAGGGTCTCGGGGGTACCCAGGATGGGACGGGCCAGAGCATTGTCCCCAAAAATCTCAGCGAAGAGCTTTTCCGCGCACAGGTCGTCGGGGGTGTCCTCGTACATATCGATCTCCTCCAGGATGACCCCCCGCTCGGTCTCCACCGCCTTCTGGGTGAAGGAGGACTGGTAGACCATGTCCCAGAGGATATCCAGGGCCTGGGGCAGGTGATCGTCCAGGACCCGGCCGTAGAAGCAGGTGCACTCCTTGGTGGTGAAGGCGTTCATCTGGCCGCCGATGGCGTCGGTCTCCCGGGCGATATCGGCGGCGGACCGGTTCTCGGTGCCCTTGAAGAGCATATGCTCAATGAAGTGGGCCGCACCGGATTCCTGAGGGGTCTCCTCCCGGGAGCCGCCCCCCACCCAGATGCCCAGGGACACAGAGCGGACGGTGTCCATGTGTTCTGTTACGATGCGCACCCCGTTGGGAAGGGTTTCCATGTGGACCATATTGATAGTTTCTCCTTGGTGATAGGGATAACCTCTCCCTCTGGGAGAGGTGGCACCGCCAAAGGCGGTGACGGAGAGGGCAGCTTTGTTGGGGATTTGACCAACGCAGGTCTTCATTGGCAGAGATTTGCCCTCTCAGTCTTCGGCCTGGGGCCGAATCCAGCTCTCCCAAAGGGAGAGCTCATTTTATTTATCTCTTCTTCTCCATGGTGGTGCCCAGGGATTTCTCCGTGATGGCCTCCAGCAGGAGAGCGTGCTCCATGCGGCCGTCCAGGACGGTGACGGTGCCCACCCCGTGCTCCACGGCGTGGATGCAGTTGAGGGTCTTGGGGATCATGCCCCCGGCGATGAGACCGGTGTCCATGAGCTCCCTGGCCCGGGCCACGTCCATCCTGGGGATGCGGGTGGACTGGTTGTGGCTGTCCACCAGGATGCCGTCGGTGTCGGTAAGGAAGACTAACTTGTCCGCACCCACAGCTTCCGCCACGGCACGGGCGGCATCGTCGGCGTTGCAGTTGAGGGCACCGCCCTCCTCGCCCCGGGCAATGGGGGAGACCACGGGCAGATAGCCGGCATCCAGGAGGGTGGTCAGCAGGCGGGGGTCCACCTTGGTGATGGCTCCCACCAGGCCCAGCTTCTCGTCCTTCTGACGGGCGGTGATGAGACCGCCGTCCCGGCCGGAGATGCCGCAGGCACGGGCGCCGATGCGGTCCAGGGCGGCCACGATGGACTTGTTCACCCGGGCGGACAGGGCCATCTCAGCCCCCTCCAGGGCGGCCTGGTCGGTGACCCGGTAGCCATTTTCGAATCGGCTCTCCACCTGCATCCGGTCCAGAAGGGCGGAGATCTCCTTGCCGCCGCCGTGGACCAGGATCACCCGGACACCCACGGACTGGAGGGCGGCCACGTCCTCCAGGATGGTGTCGGTGGAGGTGGCATCCAGGGCGGAGCCGCCATACTTGACCACCATGGTCCTGCCCTCATACCGGCGCAGGAGAGGGAGCACATCCAGCAGGGCGCGGACCTTGCTCATGCCGTCCATACCGTGCTGGACATCGTATTCGTGGAGGAACTTTTTGGAGTACTCCACGTCGGAGGGGGTGTCGATGTATTCGATGCCCCGCTTCTGACGGGTCTCGGCACCCTTGCCGGTGAGGAGGATGACGGTGGGCTCGGTGCAGCCCAGGACGGCCTGGCGGATGGCCTCGCCGCGATCGGGAACGATGGAGTACTCACAGCCCTCCTGCTCCACATATTGTGCAATATCCCTGCAAATATTCTCCACGGGCTCCTCGCCGGGGTCCTCCTCGGTGAGGATGACCAGGTCGGAGAAACGTCCGGCGATCTCGCCCAGATCCTTGCGGCGGTCATAGGCCTTGTAGCCGGGGCAGCCGAAGATGGTGATGATCTTCCGGCCGGGGTACTCCTCCTGCACCGACTGGAAGAGGGTCTCGAAGGAGAGCTTGTTGTGGGCGTAGTCCACCAGGACAGAGATCTTCTCGTCAGAGTTGGCATAGAGCTCCATACGGCCAGGGACCCGGGCCTTCATGAGGCCGGCGTAGGCGTACTGCTCGGGGATGCCCAGGGCCTCGCAGACGGCCAGGGCTGCCAGGGCATTCTGGACGTTGAACAGGCCGGGCATGGTCAGGCGGAACTCCCGGTTGTAGCGGGGGGTCTTGACCCGGAAGAGGATGTCCCCCCCCTTCTTCTGGACCTGATAGCCGAAGATGGTGGCGGAGGGATCCTTCTGGGAGAAGGTGATCTTTCTGGGGCAGGCACCGGCAGCCTCCAGGACCCGGTCCACGTGGTCGGTGTCCAGGTTCACGCAGGCGGCAGCCGCCTGGGAGAAGAGCCGCAGCTTGGAGTTGAAATAATCCTCAAAGTCGGGGTGCTCGATGGGGGAGATGTGGTCGCTGCCGATGTTCAGGAAGACGGCGGCGGCGAACTCCACGTTCTTGACCCGGTCATACTTCAGGGCCTGGCTGGAGACCTCCATGGTCAGGTAGCGCATGTCGGTGGACACACCGTTGGCGAAGTGCCGCTCCAGGTCCAGGGGTTCGGGGGTGGTCAGGTGGGACTCAAACTGCTCCACACCGTCATAGGTCTCGATGCCGCCCACCACGCCGCTGGGCTTCTGACCCTTGGCGGCCAGATACTCGTCAAAGATATACTTCAGGTAGTAGGTGGTGGAGGACTTGCCCTTGGTGCCGGTGATACCCACCACGCTGAGCTTGCCGGAGGGGTGGTTGTAATAGAAGTCAGCCAGGATGGCCATGGTCAGGCGGACATCACTGACCTGCAGGCAGGGCAGGTCCACGTCCTCATAGGGCTTTTCGGCGATATAGGCAAAAGCTCCCTTCTCCTTGGCGGAGTGGAGAAACTCGGCCTTGAAGTGGGCACCCTTGCAGATAAAGAGGGTGCCGGGTTCCACCTGACGGGAGTCGCAGCTCACCAGGGCCACCTCCCGGGTGAGGGGTGCGCCCTTTGCCTGGATGAGCAGGTTTTCTCTCTGTAACAGCTGGATGTAATCCCCCAGGGGGTAAAGGGTCAGGTTCATAGTGGTTTCCTTTCTTTCGAACAGACGGAAAGCCTTCTCCCTCTGGGAGAAGGTGCCCCGAAGGGGCGGATGAGGGAACCTCTCCCTCTGGGAGAGGTGGCACAGCGAAGCTGTGACGGAGAGGGCGGCTATCTTGCGATATTGCCATATCGACAGAGATTCGCCCTCTCAGTCTTCGGCCTGCGGCCGAATCCAGCTCTCCCAAAGGGAGAGCTTACTGGCGATCATACATTCCTCAGTTTCTTCCCGCAATGGAGGATGGCCTCCTCGGCCAGGACCTCCATGGCGTCGATGTAGTAGGGGGGCAGGCTGTGGAGGTTCCGGTAGACCGACAGTTCGGTGCAGCCCAGGATGGCGCAGTCGCACCCAGCCTCCCGCAGGAAGTTGTCGATCTCGGCAAACTTTTCCCGGGAACCGGTCTCCCCCCGCTTAATCTCATCGTAGATGATGGACATGACGGTCTTCTGAATGTGCTCAGGAGGGGTCACAGGGGTGAGCCCTGCGGCCTCCAGCTCCTTCTGGTAGATCCCCGTCCGGATGGTGCCGTCGGTGGCCAGGATGCCCACCGTCTTCTTCCCTGCCGCCAGGATGGCCTTCACGGTGAGCCGGGGCATATGGAGGATGGGGATGGCGATCTCGGCCTGGATCCGGTCGGCAAAGAAGTGGGAGGTGTTGCAGGGGACAGCCAGAACAGTGCATCCGGCTCTCTCCAGAAGCTGGGCATCGGCCAGCAGGTGCCGGAAGACCTCCTCCTGACGGCCTCCTAAGATGCCGGCAGTGCGGTCGGGGATCTTGGCATCGCTCCAGATGAGGACCTGCAGATGCTCCTGGTCGGTCTCTGCCTGGGTGCGGTCGATGATCCGCTGGTAAAAGGTGTTGGTGGCCTGGGGGCCCATGCCGCCCAGAACACCCAGAATGCCTTCTTTGTTGTTCATAAGCACTCCTTTCTGCGAATGCCTCGCAGAGTTCCGCCTCCGCAGAGGCGGAAGGAAATCCGATCATGATTGGCACGGACATGTGCCGGGCAAATCATACTTCTCGCGGAGGGAACGTGCGGGGCTCTGCCCCGTGCGCTGAGCGGAGCGCGATCCCCCACTTTTTGAAGCCCAGCGAAGCGGGTTCAAAAAGTCAATTCTTTTTCTCGTAGTACTGCTTGAATTTCTTAAAGTGCCCCAGCAGGTTCTTCTTCATCCGCAGGGTGCGGCCGAAGGCCTTATCCTTGTCATAGAACAGGGGGGTGACCTCCCTGCCCTCCCGGATGCGGGCCTTCATCTCGGCGTGATAGTCAGACACGATGAAGTCGTAGGCCACCTTTCGGGGGACCACCCGCCACAGGCTGGGGTTGTCCGCCAGGACGAAGGGCAGGTCCCTGCCCTCCACCCGGTCCTCCACCAGAAGCCTGGCGATGTTGTAGCCGGCGCCGGTGACGTAGTAGTTGCTGCGGCCCTGACGGCAGTTGATCTCAAAGAACTTGTACTTGCCGTCCCGGGTGTCGTACTTGATGTCGAAGTTGGAGAAGCCCACATAGTTCATCTCCTCCAGGAAGGCCTTGACCTTTTGGCAGATCTCCTCGTTGACCTCGGTGAGGATGACGGCGTGGTTGCCGATGCCGTGGGGGGTGTGCTCCTCCAGGAGGACATGGCCCAGGCACATGAGCTTCACCTGGGCGTTCCGGTCGGAGTAGCAGGTGAGGACCCGCATATTGCTGTCGTCCCCGGGAACGAAATCCTGGATGATCATGGTGTCGGGGTAACCGGCGGCGTAGACCTTGTCCAGGACCTCCTCCAGGTTCTTCCGGTCGGGGCAGGTGAAGACCTTCTCATTGCCCTCAAAGGGGTGCTCCCAGTAGGCCACGCCGTTGGAGGGCTTGCAGATGTAGGGAGCCTGGAAGGGCAGCTCGAAGTCGTGGCCCATCTCCTTGCGGTAGACGAAGGTGCCGGGATGATCGATGCCGAACTGGTCGCAGAGCTCATAGAAGTATTCCTTGTTGTTGAGCTTGCCGATGGTGTCCCCGGCAATGTAGGGGGCGATGCAGTTGGCGGGGAAGGACTCCTTGTTCTCTGCCGCCAGCTTCACATAGCTGTCGCCGCAGCCCATGACCAGAACGGTCTTGTCAGAGAACTCAGCGGCCACATCGGCCACGTTCTTGCGGAAGGTCTCGGGGTCCTCGTTCTTGGGGCAGACCCGGTAGTCGATGATGTCGGAGCCATAGGCGGGGCCGGAGGCAAACTTGCCGAAGCAGACCGACTTGACTCCGTAGGCCTCGTGGAAGGCACGGGCCACGCTGTAGACATTGATGTCCCCGCCGAAGAGCAGGGGCTGGAAGTTATGTTCCATGGTTCTCGCTTCTTTCTATGGTTTCGGGAATGGCAAGGAGCCGTCCGTATGGGCTCGGCTCCTTTATGTTCCCATTATTTTCTGACATTTGGGACCCACTTTGTTGGGCTCCCAAATGTGGATATTCACTCCGTTCAGCGCACGGCCCAAGGGCCGCACGTTCTCTCCGTGAGAAGTATGTTTCCCACGTTCATGCCGCGGGAAACATGATCCCATTGCAGTTTTGCCGTCAGGACGGCAAAACTCTGCGAGGCTGAAATGTCTTAGCCAGATACTCTTGCCACCTGGTACACCCCGCTCACCTGGCTGAGCTTGTTGATGACGGTGGTGATCTCACTCTGGCTGCGGACCTCCAGCACCAGGTTGAACTTGGCGTAGCCGTCGGGCAGGACGTTGGCCGTGAAGGACAGCAGAGGCATCTTGGTGGAGGCCAGAGCGGTGGTCACGTCCAGGGCCAGGTTCACACGGTCCTTGGCGATGATCTCCAGGGAGGTCTTGTAGGTGTTCAGGCTCCCGGCATCCCAGCTGACCTTCATCCAGCGGTCCTTCTCGTTCTCCCGCTTCATGCCGTTGATGGCGTTGGGGCAGTCGGCCCGGTGGACGGACACGCCGAAGCCCCGGGTGATGAAGCCCACGATATCGTCGCCGGGGACGGGGGTGCAGCACTTGGCAAACTTCACCATGCACTCGGTCATGTCGGAGACGATGACGCCGGAGACCGACTTCTTGTGGTTTCCCTGACGGGCAATGCCAGAGTCCACAGTGGCACGGCTGGCCTGGGCGGCCTGCTCCCGCTCGGCCTTTTCGGCGGCCAGACGCTCGGCCTGCTGGCGGTCCTGGTGGACCACCTCTTCACGGGCACGGTTGGCGCACTTCTGGGCGGAGGCACCGCCGTAACCGATGGCGGCGTACATCTCCTCCAGGGAGTTGAAGCGCATCTTCTCCAGCACGTGGGGGAGCATCTCCTCGGTGGAGATCATGGCGATGGTCAGGCCCACTCGCTTCAGTTCGCTCTCAAACATGGCCCGGCCCTGGGCCACGTTCTCCTCCCGCTTCTCCCGCTTGAACCACTGGCGGATCTTGGAGCGGGCCTGGTTGCTCTTGGCCAGCTTCATCCAGTCGCGGCTGGGGCCCTTGGCGTTCTTGGAGGTGATGACCTCCACGATCTCGCCGGACTTGAGCTGGTAGTCAAAGCCCACGATGCGGCCATTGACCTTGGCACCGGTCATGGCGTTGCCCACCCCGGAGTGGATGGCATAGGCAAAGTCGATGGGGGTGGCACCGGCGGGGAGAGTGATGACGTCGGCGTTGGGGGTAAAGACGAAGACCTCGTCGGCGAAGAGGTCCACCTTCAGGGTGCGGATATACTCTTCTGCGTCGGTGTCCTGCTGGTTTTCCAGGAGGCGGCGGACCCAGGCAAAGGTCTCCTCGGTGCCCAGCTGCTTCTGGCTCATGCCCTGCTTGTACTTCCAGTGGGCAGCCACGCCGTATTCGGCCATGTGGTGCATATCCCAAGTACGGATCTGGACCTCGAAGGGGATGCCCTCGGTGCCGATGACCGTGGTGTGGAGGGACTGGTACATATTGGGCTTGGGGGTGCCGATATAGTCCTTGAATCGGCCCAGAACGGCCTTGTACATATCGTGGATGCAGCCCAGCACACTGTAGCAGGTGGGGATGTCGTCCACGATGACCCGGAAGGCGTAGAGGTCGAAGATCTCACTGAGGGTCTTGTTCTGGGAGAACATCTTGCGGTAGATGGAATAGATGTGCTTGACCCGGCCGTAGACGGTGGCCTGGATGCCCTCCCGGGCCAGACGGCCCTCGATCTCGGTCTGGATGGCGGTCATGAAGGCGGCGTGCTTTTCCGCCTGGCTCTCCAGCTCCCGGTCGATCTCCCTGTAGCCCACGGGGTCCAGGAACTTCAGGGAGCGGTCCTCCATCTCCCACTTCATCCGCTGCATACCCAGGCGGTGGGCGATGGGGGCGTAGACCTCCAGGGTCTCCAGGGATTTCTCCCGCTGCTTCCGCTCGGACTGGAACTCCATGGTGCGGATGTTGTGGACACGGTCGCAGATCTTGATGAGCATGACGCGGACGTCCTTGGCCATGGCCATGAGCATCTTGCGCAGGTTCTCCATCTGCTTTTCCTCGATGGAGGTGTACTTCACCTTGTCCAGCTTGGTGACGCCCTCCACCAGGTCGGCGACGGCAGGGGAAAAGCGCTTGGCCACGTCCTCATAGGTGGCGTCGGTGTCCTCGATGGTGTCGTGGAGCAGGGCGGCCATGACGGATTCCGCGTCCAGACCCAGCTCGCCCACCAGGTGGGCTACCTCCAGGGGATGGGTGATATAGGGGGATCCATCCTTGCGGAGCTGCCCGCCGTGGTAGTTTTTGGCGTAGTGGTAGGCCTCCCGGACTTTCACCAGGTCAGCCTCCTCCATACCCTTCAGTTTTTCTTCCAGCTCTCGGAATCGGATGTCCAATTTGTCTTCCATAGCGGTTCCCCTTTCCCTCTGGTATTTCCCCGCTCCGGCGGGGATCATATTCTCAAATCTCTCTTCAGAAACTGCCGTTGATTTTTTTCTCCTCGCTCCAGGCAATGGCCTGCAGGTGCTGGATGAGGGGGGCGTCAAAGAGGTTGACCTTTCCCTTGCCCCGGCGCTTCTGGAGCTTCACCCGGAGGGCATTGCCCTCCTCCTCCGTGACCTTCAGCAGGTCCAGCTGCTCCATCACATCCAGGCAGACCAGAGTCCGCAGAGGGGACTCCCACAGGTCGGCCTCCTGGGCCACCCGTCGGGCCAGACGGGTGGGGGTATCCACGATCT
>JAFVUT010000106.1 GCA_017502545.1 Ruminiclostridium sp. | reverse complement strand
TCTTCTTGCGGCCTTCCAGCATCTCCATGAGGGCATCCAGAGAGAAGGCGTGGTTCTCGTCGCTCTCCCACAGGGTGTTGTGGAAGCAGGACTCTGCCCCGGTGTGGCAGGCAGGGCCATCCTTGTTCACCCGGACCACCAGAGCATCGTAGTCGCAGTCTGCGGTGATGTCGATGATATGCTGGACGGCCCCGGAGGTCTCCCCCTTCCGCCACAGCTCCTGGCGGGAGCGGCTCCAGAAACAGGTGCGCTCCTCCTTGATGGAAATTTCCAGGCTCTCCCGGTTCATGTAGGCCAGGGTCAGGACCTGACCGCTCTTGCCATCCACCACGATGGCGGGGATAAGGCCCTTTTCGTCAAATTTCAGCTTTTCCATGTCGATCATGGTATCGTTCCTCCTATGGTCAACGGACCAAAATGCCGTTTTCTCTCAAATCTTTTTTCAGGTCCCGGATGTCCACCTCACCAAAGTGGAAGATGGAGGCCGCCAGACCTGCGTCCACCCCGGGCAGGGCGTGGAAGAGTTCGGTAAAGTCCTCCTTCTTGCCGGCACCGCCGGAGGCGATGACGGGGACCTTCACCACGTCGCAGACTGCCTTGAGCATTTCCAGGTCGAAGCCCCCCTTGACGCCGTCGGTGTCGATGGAGTTCACCACGATCTCACCGGCACCCAGGTCCACGCACTTCTTGATCCAGGCGATGGCCTCCATGCCGGTGTCGTCCCGGCCACCCCGGCCAAAGACCCGGAACTGGCCATCCACACGCTTTACGTCCACGGACAGGACCACGCACTGGCTGCCGTAGCGCAGGGCGGCCTCCCGGATGAGCTCGGGGTTGCGGATGGCGCCGGAATTGACGCTCACCTTGTCGGCCCCGCACTTGAGGACCCGGTCAAAGTCCTCCAGGGAGTTGATGCCGCCGCCCACGGTCAGGGGAATGAAGACCCGGCTGGCGGTCTCTCTCAGAATGTCGGTAAAGAGGGAGCGGCCCTCGGCGGAGGCGGTGATGTCATAGAAGACCAGCTCGTCGGCACCGCTCTTGGTGTAGTACTCGGCCAGCTCGATGGGGGAGCTGACGTCGTTCAGCCCCTCGAAGTTGACCCCCTTCACCACCCGGCCGTTCTTCACGTCCAGGCAGGGGATGATGCGTTTCGTGATCATATCTTACTCTCCTTCCCCCAGCTTGACCGCCTGGGCCAGGTCGATGGCCCCGGTGTAGTAGGCCTTGCCGATGATGGCCCCGTGGACCCCGGCGGCCTTCAGGGCCTGGATATCCTCCAGGGAGGAGACCCCGCCGGAGGCGATGATGTTCATGGTGTACTTCCGGGCCAGGAGCTTATACAGCTCCCGGTTGGTGCCCTGCATGGCCCCGTCCTTGGAGATGTCCGTGCAGATGATGGTGGCAACCCCCAGGGCCTGCATCTTGTCAAAGAAGGCCTCCCAGCCCTCCTGGCTGGTCTCCAGCCAGCCCTTGATGGCCACCTTGCCGTCCTTCAGGTCGGCGCCCACGGCGATCTTGTCCCCGTAGGCGGCCACAGCGGCGGCCAGGAAATCGGGATCGGTGACGGCGGCGGTGCCCAGGATGACCCGGCTGGCACCAGCCTCCAGGTAGCGGCGGACGGTGTCCATATTCCGGATGCCGCCCCCCACCTCGATGAAGAGGCCGGTGTTGGCCGCCAGCTTCTCAATGGTGGGCAGGTTCGTGGTCTGACCGGTCTTGGCCCCCTCCAGGTCCACCAGGTGGAGATTGGTCGCCCCGGCGGCCTCGAACTTCCGGACGGTGTTGAGAGGCTCGGGATCGTAGACGGTCATCTGGTCGTAGTCCCCCTTATACAGGCGGACGGCCTGACCGCCGAAGAGGTCAATGGCGGGAAAAATTTTCATGGTCACCAGTCCCCCTCACAGAAGGTACGCAGGATGGCAAGACCCACGTCACCGCTCTTTTCCGGGTGGAACTGGCAGCCCATCACGTTGCCCCTGGCCACAGCCGCAGTGAGCTCGGCACCGTACTCGGCGGTGGCAATGACGGCCTCGTCACATTCCGTGGCGTAGAAGGTGTGGACGAAGTAGACGCACTCCCCCTCTCCCACGGTCTTGAGCAGAGGGTGACGGTCCCCTTCCGGGAAGTGGAGCTGGTTCCAGCCAATGTGGGGCACCTTGTAGT
>JAFVUT010000105.1 GCA_017502545.1 Ruminiclostridium sp. | reverse complement strand
GAGAACATCCTCAAGGCCAAGAACGAGATCTTCAACTATATGTCCCCCGATGGCCTTGCCGTCCTCAGCGGGGACGATGCCATGCTCCGGGGCCTGGACGGACAGGTCACCCCCAAAACCGTCCTCTGCGGTGCCGTGGGTCAGCCCCCCTACCAGGCCAGCGACATCACCCAGCTGGGGGCCAGGGGCATGGAGTGCACCGTGAAGACCCCGAAGACGACCTTCACCGTCACCGTCCCCGCCCTGGGCAACCACATGATCTACCCCGTCCTCATGGCCTGCGCCATCGGCGAGCACTTTGGTCTCACCGGGGAGGAGCTGGCCGAGGGAATCCGGTCCTTCGTCCCCACCAAGATGCGCATGAACGTGGTCCACAAGGGGGACGTAACCATCCTGGACGATGCCTACAACGCCAACCCCCAGTCCATGCGGGCTGCCCTGGAGGTCCTGAGCCAGAGCGGCGGCCAGCGGAGAGTGGCCATCCTGGGTGATATGTTCGAGCTGGGTGTCCTGGGTCCCGAGCTTCACCGGGGGGTGGGCGAGTTCGCCGGTCAGCTGGGGAACATCGATGCCCTCCTGGCGGTGGGCGACCTGGCCTGGAACATCTACGATGCCGCCTGCCAGTCCAGCATCCCTGACGTGATCCACGCCGAGAGCAAGGAGGAGGCCAAGAAGTACCTGCCCGACCTGGTCAAGCCCGGCACCATCCTCCTGGCCAAGGCCTCCCGAGGGATGCACTTTGAGGAGCTGGTGATGGAAGTGAAGCGGTTGGCACCCAACGAGTGAAACGTGTAGCGAGCGGAAAAGCTCTCCCTCTGGGAGAGCTGGCAGCGCGTAAGCGCTGACTGAGAGGGCGGAACGTCACCCGGGGTGGCGGATCATCCTTTCCGGTAGTGGGACCCTCAACCTTTCGTTTGCCCTCTCCGTCTTCGGCATTCGCCGAATCCACCTCTCCCAGAGGGAGAGGTTATGGAGAGCCCCACCTGCAGGCGTGGAACTTTGCCTGTAGGGGCCGATGGCCCAGGCCAGCCTCTCCTGGCCTTCGGCCAATTCACCTTCTGCCCACATCGGCCCGCTCCCTGCCGATACCAACTAACTTACGACAAAAAAAGAAAGCGCCTGCGGCGCAGGCGCTTTCTTTGGAAATTACAGATTGCTGAAATCCACGATGGTCTTCTTGGGGGTGAACTTGATCAGTTCCTCCAGGGTCTCCTCGTAAGGAGCGCAGGCGATGTTCCGGTCGGTGATGAAGCCGGTGATCAGGAAGGCGGGGACCACGTCGTAGGCGGGGGTCCAGCCCTTGGCAGCGCCGCAGTCCAGACCCTCGGTGACGGAGGCGGGATCCCCCTCCTCGGTGCCGAAGACGGTGCCGTTGGGGATCTCCAGGTCGATGTCGTCAGAGTTCATAACGGCATAGAAGGGGATGGAGTGGAAGTAGCAGGCGATGGCCAGCTCATAGGTGCCCACGGGAGCCTTCAGGTCGCCGGACTTGGCGGCCAGGATGCCGTCGGCCAGGACCACGTGTGCCCCCTGGCGTGCCAGGTAAGTGGCGGCGGCGTGGTCGGGGATGAGGGTGAAGGGGATCTCTTCCTTGGTCAGCTCCCGGGCGGTGACGGTAGCCGCTGCCAGGGAGGGACGGCCCTCCAGAATGGCCAGCTGCTCGATCTGACCCCGCTTGACACCACGGCGGGCAATACCCAGAGCCCCCCAGGGGGAGGCGGAGTGGAAGACACCGCCGTCAGCACGGACCAGCACCCGGGTGCCCTCGCTCATCATATCGGTGCCGTTGCGGCAGATGTTGCGGGATGCCACCACCATCTGACGCTCATAGGTCACGGCGGTTGCCAGGATGGCGGTGAGGCGGTCTGCGTTCTTCAGATAGGCCTCGGGGGGATTCTTCATAAACTTCATGGCGTGCGCCATGTCACGGTGGCCCTTGCGGCTTTCCATAAGCAGGTCGGCGGCGGCGTTCAGTGCCTCGTCATAGGCCTCGGTGAGCTGCTTGTCCTGGTGTTCTACGGCGGCCAGGGCGAAGCCGTAGGCACCGGCGATGGCGGCGATCTTCTCGTCCAGGATCACGCGGTCGGAGAG
>JAFVUT010000104.1 GCA_017502545.1 Ruminiclostridium sp. | reverse complement strand
TTAGTATAACCGCTGAACTCAAATTTGTCAACGGTTTTTTTCAAGTTTTTTGAAAAATCCCCTCGTTTTATCTTTTGCCCAACTCAGGTCAGCAGATTCACCAGGACCTCCGTCATTTTCTCCAATGACTCCCGAGGAATATACTCGTGGATGCCGTGGAAGTGGTAACCGCCGGTGGACAGGTTGGGACAGGGCAGGCCCATGAAGCTCAGTTTGGCTCCGTCGGTGCCGCCCCGGATGGCCACGTCCACGGGCTCGATGCCGGCCTTGCGGAAGGCGGCCCGGGCCCGGTCCAAAATCTCAGGATGGGGCAGGACCATCTCCTTCATATTCCGGTAGGAGTCCTTCACCTCCACCACCACGGTGCCTTCGCCATACAGGCCGTTCAGGTAAGCACCGATGGCCTCCATGCGGGCCTTCTTCTCCTCCAGCTTGTCACTGTCGTGGTCCCGGAGGATCCATTCCAGCTTGGCCAGGCTCTCGTCCCCCTCCATGGTGCACAGGTGATAGAAGCCCTCATAGCCCTCGGTGTGGGCGGGGGACTCCGCCGGGGGCACCATACCGATGAACTGGGCTGCCACCAGGCAGGCGTTCTTCATCTTGTTCTTGGCGTCGCCGGGGTGGATGTTCACGCCATGGATGGTGATGTCGGCACTGGCCGCATTGAAGTTTTCATACTCCAGACCGCCGATGGGACCGCCGTCCACGGTATAGCCGTAGGCAGCCCCCAGCTTGGCCAGGTCCACGTGGTCGGCCCCCCGGCCCACCTCCTCGTCGGGGGTGATGCACACGGCCACCCGGCCATGGGGCACTTCAGGGTGGTCCTTCAGCCAGGCCACAGCGGCGAAGATCTCGGCCACACCGGCCTTGTCGTCGGCCCCCAGCAGGGTGGTGCCGTCGGCGACGATGAGGTGCTTGCCCACCTGGTCCGCCAGGTCAGGGAACTCCTTCCGGGTCATAACGATGCCTTTTTCGGCGTTCAGCACCAGGTCGCCCCCGGTGTAGTGGACGATCTGAGCCTTTACGTTCTCCCCGGAGACACGAGGGGCGGTGTCCATGTGGGCGATGAGGGCCACCACGGGGTCCCCTTCCCTGCCGGGAGTGGCAGGAAGCCAGCCGTAGACATAGCCCAGGTCATCCATGTGGGGGTCCTCCAGACCCATGTCAGCCAGTTCCTGGGCCAGGTAAGCCCCCCAGGACCTTCTGCTTGGCGGTGGTGGGGACGGTCTCGCTCCCCTCGTCGGACTGGGTATCAAAGGTGATGTATTTTAAGAATCGTTCGGTTGCAGTCATAGTTTCCTCCTATTTGGATGATGTTATCTTCTACGGATACGGGAAAGGCTCCCTCTGACGAGGGAGGCCATAGTGCCAAAAGCCTCGCAGAGTTTCGCCGTCGCAACGGCGAAATATAATTCAATATGTTTTTTCCCGCGACATGCGCGTGGGAAAAAACTCTTCTCGGCCCGGGAGTGCCTGCTTGTCAGGCGCGGGTCGGGCCGCAGTCCCACACTTTTGGGAGCCCAGCGCAGCGGGTCCCAAAAGTCATATCTTACAGTTCCTCCCAGGCCTTGGCCCGCTCCAGGGCCTTGTGCCACTTGGCGTACTCCCTGGTCCGGTCATTCTGAGGCAGATATACTTTGCCCGGTTTCTGGTCTTTTAATAACGCCTCGGGGCTGTCCCACAGACCGGCGCCCAGACCAGCCAGACAGGCAGCGCCCCACGCGGTGGTCTCCACCACCTGGGGCCGTTCCACGGGGACTCCCAGCAGGTCGGCCTGGTACTGCATCATGAAGTCGCTGACACTGGCACCGCCGTCCACCCGCAGACCGGTGATGGGCTGCCCGGCATCCTTCTCCATGGCCCGGATCAGGTCGGCGGTCTGGTAGGCGATGCCCTCCAGGGTGGCCCGGCAGATGTGGGCTTTGGTGGTGCCCCGGGTGATGCCGATGATGGTGCCCCGGGCGAACATATCCCAGTGGGGGGAACCCAGACCGGTGAAGGCGGAGACCAGGTAGACACCGCCGTTGTCCGGGACGGACTCGGCCAGGCCGTTGATCTCCGGCGCGCTTTGAATGATGCCCAGCTCATCTCTCAGCCACTGGATGGAGGAGCCGGCATTGAAGACACTGCCCTCCAGGACGTAGGTGGTCTCCCCCTTCAGGCCCCAGCCCACACAGGTGAGCAGGCCGTTCCGGGAGGTCACCGCCTTGCCGGTGTTGAGCAGGGTGAAGCAGCCGGTGCCATAGGTATTTTTCAGCTGACCGGGCTGGAAACAGCCCTGGCCGAAGAGGGCAGCCTGCTGGTCACCGGCGGCACCCCGGATGGGGAGACCGGCCAGGTCCTCCAGATAGGGAACGCCGTTGGCGATGACACCCAGGTCACCGCTGTTCTCCACGGGCTGAGGCAGCCAATCCACAGGGACCTCCATCAGGCGGCAGAGGTCCTCGTCCCAGGCCAGCTTGTGGATGTCAAAGAGCATGGTCCGGCAGCAGTTGGAATAATCGGAAGCGTGGACCTTGCCCCCCGTGAGGTTCCACAGGAGCCAACTGTCCACGGTGCCGCAGAGGAGTTCCCCCCGCAGGGCCTTCTCCCGGACCCCGGGGATATTTTTGAGGATCCAGCGGTACTTGGTGCCGGAGAAGTAGGCATCGGCCACCAGGCCAGTCTTGGCCCGGATGGCGTCGGTGTGGCCCGCCACCTGGAGCCAGGAGCAGAAGTCGGCCGTCCGGCGGCACTGCCAGACGATGGCGTTGGAGACCGGCTTACCGGTCTTGCGCTCCCACACCACGGCGGTCTCCCGCTGGTTGGCCAGACCCACGGCGGCAATGTCCTTCACCTCCACCCCGCTCTGGGCCACGCAGTCGGCGGCGGCTTTCAGCTGGGTGTTGAGGATCTCCATGGGGTCGTGCTCCACCCAGCCGGGCTGGGGATAGTGCTGGGTAAAGGGGTACTGGGCCGTGGAGACCACTTCGCCCCCGGTGGTAAACAGAATGGCCCGGGAACTGGTGGTCCCCTGGTCCAGAGCCAGCAGATAATTCTTCATAGTCTCGCCCTTCCTTTGTTGACGAATGGGGTTCTTACGTTTACACTATATTTTATCATGTAGTATGATATTTTTCCACCCATTTTCCCCAAGGAGGGAGATTCTTTGACCTATCCCAACATTGTTTTCGGCAAGTTCCTGGCCCGCCCCAACCGGTTCGTGGCGGAAGTGGAGCTGGACGGCCAGCCCACCACCGTCCATGTGAAGAACACCGGCCGGTGCAGAGAGCTGCTGGTCCCGGGAGCCACGGTCTGGCTCACCAGGAGCGACAACCCTGACCGCAAGACGGCCTACGACCTGATCGGCGTTCAGAAGGGTCACCGGGCCATCAACATGGATTCCCAGGCTCCCAACCATCTCTTCCGGGAGTGGGCCCTGGCGGGGCATTTCGTCCCGGGCCTGACCTTGCTGAAGGGAGAACAGAAGCACGGGGACTCCCGCTTTGACTTCTACTGGGAGGCCGGAGACCGGAAGGGCTTTGTGGAGGTGAAGGGGGTCACGTTGGAGATCAACGGCCACGCCTACTTCCCGGATGCGCCCACCGAACGGGGCATCAAGCACCTGCGGGGTCTGGCCGACTGTCTCACCGAGGGCTATGAGGCCGCCGTGTGCTTTGTCATCCAAATGGCGGATATCACCGGCTTCTCCCCCAACGACCTGACCCACCCGGCCTTTGGGGATACCCTGCGGGAGGTGCAGAAAGCCGGGGTGGAGATCCTGGCCATGGCGTGTGACGTGGCACCCGGAAGGGTGAATATCACCAAACCGGTGGAGGTCGTATTGTAAGAACTGATCGGCAGCAAATGCAGGGGCGGATAGCATCCGCCCGAGTCAGGTTGAGAGTGACCGTCACGTTGGCGGGCGGCTGATAGCCGCCCCTACATAGTGTATCGGCAGGTTTCGGGATGTAGGGGCGAACTGCGTTCGCCCGCGGGCGGTCACAGACCGCCCCTACATGGGTGTACCACAAACAAACACAAGAAAACCCGCCTTTCTGGTCAGAAAGGCGGGTTCTGTTATGGATTCAGTTGGTTAAGTATGCTCTTTTTTCGCTCGGCCCGGATGAGCTTCACCTTATCCCACAGAGTGAACAGGATACCGATCCAGATGATGATGAAGGCAATGAGCCGGTCCTGGTTCAGGGGCTCCCCCATATACAGGCCCACCAGGAACTGGAGGGTGGGGTTGATGTACATTAGGATGCCGGTGAAGTAGTAGGGGATGATCATCACGCCCATGTTGAACAGGAGCAGAGGGATGGAGGTCACCAGACCGCAGGCGGGCAGGAGCCAGAAGGCCGTGCCCCCCATGACGTTCTCGAAGCCGCCCACACGAGCCGTCCACCACCAGCAGAAGGCCAGGGCCAGAGGGGTCATGAGGAGGGTCTCCATGAAGAGGGAGGTCTGGGCGGTGAGGTTCAGGTCCTTCTTTACCGCCCCATAGATGGCAAAGGGAATGACGATGGCCAGGGCCAGGGTGGGGACGGTGCCCGTGGAGAAGAGGAGGTAGAGGATACCCGCCGCCGCAAAGGCGAAGGTGAGCCACTCACCCCGGGTGGGCCGCTCCCGGAAGACCAGGAAGCCGATGAGGGCCACCACCACCGGCTGGATGAAGTAGCCCATGCTGGCGTCCAGCACGTGGCCGGAGTTCACCGCATAGATGTACAGGCCCCAGTTCACCGTGATAAACACGCCGCTGGCCAGGCTCCGCCAGAAGGTGGGCTTGTCCGTGAAGGCAAATTTGATCTCCCCCAGGGACCGGGTCAGAGCCAGGTAGAGGGCCATGAACACCAGGGACCAGATGATCCGCTGGGCCAGGATGTACACCGAGTTCACCGGGGCCATCAGGGTCCAGAATCCCGGGAGCAAGCCCCACAGAACATAGGACCCGAAGACCGTCAGGAATCCCATCCGCTTCTTTCCTTCCACGACACATTCCTCCAACATTTTACTGTGTCCATACTATCCCCCAACCGGGCCCCTGTCAATAGACAAACCTCTTTGAAAATCAACAGTTGCCACCACCCTTCTTCTTTGTTATAATGAGAGATAACCTTAAAATCCCCATAGGATAACCCAATACGACAACAAAGGAGAATGATACCAATGGCATCTAAGCTCTTTACTCCCGGCAAGATCGGCTCCCTGGAGCTGCCCAACCGCCTGATCCGTTCCGCTACCCAGGATCCCTTCGGCCGTCGTGACGGCACCTGCGCTCCCGAGCAGGTGGCTCTGTACGGCGAAGTGGCAGAAAGCGGCGTGGGCGCTATCATCACCGCTTACAGCTATATCTCCACCGAGGCCCGCTCCACCGGCATCCAGGTGGGCTTCGCCACCGAGGAGCAGCGTGCTTCCCAGAAGGAAGTCCTGGACGCAGTTCACGCCAAGGGCGGCCGCCTGATCCTCCAGATCATGCACGCCGGCATGAACATCTTCATGCCCGAAAAGCGTGTGGAGGGCGGCAAGATCTTCGCTCCCTCCGGCGGCATGAAGGGCGCCAACGAGATGGACACCACCGAGATCACCATGGCTGACATGGACAAGATCTGCGCTGATTTCGTGGACGCCGCTGTCACCGCCAAGGCCATGGGCTTTGACGGCGTTCAGCTCCACTGCGCCCACGGCTACCTGCTGAGCCAGTTCCTGGACCCCAACTCCAACCTGCGCACCGACGACTTCGGCGGCTCCGCTGAGAACCGTATGCGCTTCCCCGCTCGCTGCCTGACCGCCATCCGTGAGGCTGTTGGCCCTGAGTTCCCCGTCCTGGTGAAGGTCAACACCAACTGCGCCGGCGAGGCCAACGAGGCCTATGGCGAGGACATCGTCTACTACTGCAAGCAGTTCGAGGCTCTGGGTGCTGATGCCATCGAGCTGTCCGGCTACAACTGGCTGGGCCTGGGCAAGAAGAAGGTCCCCACCTTCTACCTGGAGCGGGCTTCCCAGATCGCCAGGGAAGTGAAGATCCCCACCATCCTGGTTGGCGGCATCCGCAACATGGAGCAGGTGGACCAGATCCTGGCTGCCGGCATCGAGTTCGTCTCCGCCTCCCGTCCCTTCATCTGCCAGCCCGACTTCTACAACGTCCTGGAGAAGGGCGAGGAGTCCAAGTGCATCGGCTGCACCAAGTGCCTGGGCAACATCTGGACCAAGGAAGGCCGTCGCTGCGTGAACCACGAGATTCCCGAAGGGTTTCCCAAAGACTGATTTTCACAAGTCCCATATTTGACCCTGACCGCCGGAGAAGTTTTTCTCCGGCGGTTTTTTCGTGCACCCTCCGGGTGTATAATAATCGTACATTCGTTCGATTGTTTGGAGGTGACAACCGTGACCATGGCCGAAAAGCTCCATATCCTCACCGATGCCGCCAAGTACGACGTGGCCTGCACCTCCAGCGGCGGAGACCGCCGGGGCGGGAACCTGGGCAAGACCATCGCCGGAGGCTGCTGCCACTCCTTTTCCGCCGACGGCCGGTGCATCACGCTATTGAAAGTCCTTCTCACCAACATCTGCTGCTACGACTGCCGATACTGCGTGAACCGTACCTCCAACGACCTGCCACGGGCCATGTTCACCCCCCGGGAACTGGCCGACCTGACCATCGACTTCTACCGGCGGAACTACATCGAAGGCCTCTTTCTCAGCTCTGCCGTGGTCCGGAACCCGGACTACACCACCGAGCTGATGATCAAGGCCCTCACCATCCTCCGGGAGGAGTACGGCTTTTCCGGGTACATCCACGCCAAGGCCATTCCCGGAGCCGATCCCCTCCTCACCCACCGGCTGGGCCTGCTGGCCGACCGACTGTCGGTGAACATCGAGCTGCCCTCCTCCCAAAGCCTGGCCCTCCTGGCCCCGGACAAGAAGAAGGAGGCCATCTTTCAGCCCATGGCCCAGATCCGGGAGGGCATCCTCCAGACCAAGGCGGACAAGCTGAAATTCCGCCACACCCCGGACTTCGCCCCGGCAGGCCAGTCCACCCAAATGATCGTGGGGGCCTCCGACGAGACCGACTACCACATTCTGAAGCTCTCCGAGGGGATGTACCATAAGTACGGCCTGAAACGGGTCTTCTTCTCGGCCTACATCCCCGTGGCGGACAGCCCCCTCCTCCCCTCTCCGGTGGATTTCAAACCACCCCTGCTCCGGGAGCATCGGCTGTACCAGTCCGACTGGCTCCTGCGGTTCTACCATTTCCAGGCGGACGAGATCCTCTCCCCGGAGAATCCCACCCTGAACCTTCTCCTGGACCCCAAGTGCAGCTGGGCCATG
>JAFVUT010000103.1 GCA_017502545.1 Ruminiclostridium sp. | reverse complement strand
CAGGATCAAACTCTCAATAAAATGGTATTAAAACGAGTCAAACTCGTTATAATCAATTCATTGATTGCTAATCTTTAGCTTCAAAGAAATAATTTGACGTTGCCCCACAAAGCTGTTTTAACTTTGTGGACAACTTAATGTCCGTTTCTGGTGCTTCGTGTTTGTCTTACGTTGTTTAATTTACAAGGTGCACGCCGCTTTCGTCAGGCGAACAAGCGATATTTTATCAGATATTTCAGAGTTTGTCAAGCCCTTTTTTCAAGTTTTTTCAAAACTCTTTTTCGCTGTTCTGTTTTCTGACCTGCCGCTCGCGACAGCTTGGTTATATTACCACCGCTTGGGGAAAAGTCAACCCCTAATTTTCAGTTTTTTCGAAATCTTTCCACATTTCCTGTTTTGGTGGGGATTCTTTTCCCCCAAAACCCTTGTATATCAAGAGTTTTCCACATTTCTCCCTTCCTAAAACAATCCCCCATTGCGTTCTTTCCCCCAATCATATATAATAGAAGCAATATTTTGACCATTCCCCCACCGGGGTTTACCAAAGAATACAAGGAGGACCTTCCATGCCCATCAAGATCCCCAACTCTCTGCCCGCCCGGGAGACCTTGGAGAGCGAAAACATCTTCGTTATGACCGAGACCCGAGCCATGTCTCAGGACATCCGCCCTCTGAAGCTGCTGATCCTGAACCTGATGCCCACCAAGATCGTCACCGAGACCCAGCTGCTGCGGAAGTTCTCCAACACCCCTCTGCAGATCCAGGCGGAACTTCTCCAGACCATCAGCCACCAGGCACAGAACGTGGATATCAGCCATCTGGAATCCTTCTACACCTCCTTTGAAGCCATCAAGGACAACTACTACGACGGCCTGGTCATCACCGGCGCCCCCGTGGAAAACATGGACTTTGAGGACGTGGACTACTGGGATGAACTCTGCCAGATCATGGAGTGGTCCAAGTCCCATGTCCATGCCACCCTGCACATTTGCTGGGGCGCTCAGGCCGGTCTGTACTACCACTACGGGGTCCCCAAGTACAGTCTGCCCCAGAAGGTCTTCGGTGTCTTCGACCATAAGGTCCTCAAACCCTCTTCCCCCCTGTTCCGGGGTTTCGACGACCGGTTCTATGCTCCCCACTCCCGCCACACCGAGGTCCTGGAGGAGGACATTCGCAAGGTCCCCGACCTGGAGGTCCTGGCCGTCTCTGAGGAGGCCGGTGTCTTCGCTGTGAAGACCGAGAGCAGCCGTCAGTTCTTCTTCCTGGGCCACCTGGAATACGACCGGAACACCCTGGCTCTGGAGTATCAGCGGGATGTGGACAAGGGCCTGGAGATCGAGGTCCCCAAGCACTACTTCCCCAACGACGATCCCACCCAGGATCCCATCGTCCGCTGGCGCTCTGCCGGTCAGCTCATCTACACCAACTGGCTGAACTACTACGTCTACCAGACCACCCCCTATGATCTGCAGACTCTCAAATCCACCGACGAAGAATGATTGCAAAGCCCGGATGCTTTTATCCGGGCTTTTTCTTGCCCTAAACCAGGGTTCCGTGTATACTATATAAATAATACCTCGATTTTACCCGAAAAGGATCTGATCAAATGGAACGCAGACAGAAGCCCCCCCGCCAGTACCAGGTCACAGAGGAGACCACCCTCCTCCCCTTCCTGCTGGCCTCCGTCCAGGACAAGAGCCGCAACACCGTGAAGGGCCTTCTCACCCGGAGCCAGGTCCAGGTGAACGGCAAGACCATCACCCGCCACGACCACCCCCTGAAACCCGGCCAGACCGTGACCATCCTGCCGGAGGTGGTGAAAAAGGCCCAGCTGGCCTTCCCCATCCTCTACGAAGACGACAAGATCATCGTGGTGGACAAGCCCGCCGGTCTTCTGTCCATGGCCAGTGACAAGGAGAAGGAGCGGACGGCTTACCACCAGGTCACCGAATACGTCCGGGCCAACAACCCCCGGGGCCGTGTCTTCATCGTCCATCGCCTGGACCGAGACACCTCCGGTGTCCTCCTCTTTGCCAAGGATGAAGCCACCAAGCTGGCTTTCCAGGACAACTGGGAAAAAATCGTCCGCCGCCGGGGCTACACTGCCGTGGTGGAGGGTGCTCCCCCCAAGGAGGCCGACACCATCCGGTCCCTGCTGAAGGAGAACGCCGTCCACAAGGTCTACTCGGTCTCCCACGGGGGCAAGGAGGCCATCACCCACTACAAGACCGTGAAACAGGGCAAGAACTACACCCTCCTGGAGATCGACCTGTCCACCGGCCGCAAGAACCAGATCCGTGTCCACCTGAGCGAGATGGGCTGCCCCATCGCCGGGGACAAGACCTACGGCGCCAAGACCAACCCCTGGGGCCGTCTGTGTCTCCACGCCCACGAGCTCCGCTTTATCCACCCCCTGACCAACCAGGAGACCACCTTCCGGGCACCTCTGCCCAAGGGGTTCCACAAGCTGGGCTGATGACTATGAGAAACAAACTGGACGTTTTGACAGATGCGGTGGCCCGGAAGCTTCTGGACCAAGGCCTCACCCTGTCCAGCGCCGAGGCCTGCACCGGCGGACTCTTTGCCGCTCGCCTCACCGAGATGGCCGGCTCCTCCCGGTTTTTTGACCGGTCCCTGGTGGTTTACAGCAACCAGGCCAAGCTGGACCACCTGGGCGTAAAGCCCGAGACTCTGGACCAATACGGGGCCGTCAGCCCGGAGACCGCCCGGGAGATGGCGGTCGGCCTGGCCAAGGTCTCCGGCAGTGACGTGTGTATTTCGGTCACCGGCATCGCCGGTCCCGGCGGAGGCACCGAGGAAAAGCCCGTGGGCACCGCGTACATAGCCGTGGTATACCAGGGCCAGACCCACGTGGTCCAGGCCCCCACCGTGAACGTGGACCGGAGCTACAACCGGAACCACTCGGTCCTGTCCATGCTGGACCTTTTGAACCAACTTCTCTGACCCGCCCGAAAGGAGGATCTGCTATGGACCGTCAGCACTTACTGTCTTACCCTGTGGCCCGGGCCTGTGGGGCTCCCGGCCACCATCATTATTTCACCACCCACCGGGAAACTGCCCGGAGTATCCTGACCCTGGCAGATATCGCCCGTCAGCAGGGCCTGGCCCAGATGCTCCTCTGGGAATACCCGGACCCCCGGACCAAAAACATCATCGTGAACCTCGTGGACGGACAGGTTTTTGTGGCCGACGGCAACCGCCACTGCGTGGCCGCCCTGCTGGCCGACCCCGACCTGACCTTCGGGGACCTGGAGGCCGCCCGTCCGGGGATCCTGCGCATCTGGCAGGCCGGGGTGGAGGCAGGCCGCAACACCTCCGCAGACCCCTATGACGTGTACATCCCTGCCGATGTGGACATCAGCTCCATCCCGGAAGCCCGGATGGGCATGGACTATTTCAAAAATCCCCCCGCCCCCACGGCCATCGTCCCCGGCAGCTTCCCCTCTGACAGCCCCCTGCTGTCCGAAAAGGACCGGGGCCGTCCTCTGGGCGAGACCCTCCAGGGGGTGAAGGCCTTCCTCCAGCCGGAGCCGGAACCGGAGGAAGAACTCCCCGAATACGGACGGATGGTCTCCCGGCTGCCCTTCCGGACCTCCGCCGGGACCCTGTATTTTGATGCCTTGAAGTCCGACCTGGTGGATGCCGACCCGGACATCCGGGGAGAGGTGGGAACCGCCCTTCAGGTTGTTAACCAGAGCGCGGGTACCCTGGTCGCCACCCTGACCGACGCAGTAGACAGCGCCGACGGTAGCACCGGT
>JAFVUT010000102.1 GCA_017502545.1 Ruminiclostridium sp. | reverse complement strand
TGGAACAGGTGACCTATGAATTTCAACCTGCCCTGCGGGAGAAAGCTCTCACCTGGGACCTCTCCCTGGCCCACGATGTGGTGATCTCCTGCGACTCCGACAAGATCCAGCGGGTCTTTGACAATCTGCTCCGCAACGCCGTGAATTACTGCTATCCCAATTCCTCCATCCGGGTATCTCTGGAACAGGGGATCACGGAACTGGTGGTCACGGTAGAAAATCAGGGGCAGCCCATTCCACCGGACAAGCTGGATCGCATCTTCGAGCCCTTCTTCCGCCTGGACTCTGCCCGCTCCAGTTCCTCCGGCGGTGCAGGGCTGGGACTGGCCATCGCTAAAGAGATCGTGGAGCTTCATGGCGGCTCCATCCAGGCCCACAGTGCCGGGGAACGGGTATCTTTCCGGGTGACCCTTCCTCTGGTCAGAAAGAAGGATAGTTAATTCGCATAAGGACAGGTCCTCCAGTTATTTTTTCTGCATATTCTCACCAAAAGTATTCGATATCATATTGACAACTGGAAGAAATATGGTTATCTTGAAAGGTGGAAAAGTGAGTACTCGGACGACATCAAAAGAAATGTCTTCCTGTTATTTCTCAAAGGAGGAACCAGCATGAAAAGAACCCTGCAGGACGTGTTACGTCTGTGCGAAGAGAAAGAAATCAAGATCATTGACTTTAAAATGACCGACATCGATGGCAGATGGCGGCACCTGAGCATCCCCGTGGGCAGACTGAACGAGGACACCATGGTCTACGGCATCGGCTTTGACGGCTCCAACTACGGCTATGCTCCCGTGGAAAACAGTGACATGGTCTTTATCCCCGACCTGGACTCTGCTACCATCGATCCCTTCGCTGAAGTTCCTACCCTGACCATGATCGGCGATGTCATGATCATTGACCGTCCCATCAACCGTCCCTTTGACCAGTATCCCCGCAACGTGGCAAAGCGTGCCATCGAATACATGAGAGAGACCGGCGTGGCAGACGAGATGATCGTTGGCCCCGAGTATGAGTTCTATGTCTTTGACGATGTGGCTTTCTCCAACGATCCCCAGAGCTCCGGCTTCGAGATCGGTGCCCGTCAGGCTGAGTGGTCCACCGAAAACAATGGCTATCAGGTCCGTCACAAGGCCGGTTACCACACCAGCCTGCCCCTGGACGTCACCCAGGATCTGCGCAACCGTATGGTCCTGATGATGGAAGAGTGGGGCATCGCCGTCAAGTATCACCACACTGAGGTGGGCGGCTGCGGCCAGCTGGAGATCGAGGTGGAACTGGGTGAGATGACCAAGATGGCTGACAACACCATGACCGCCAAGTATATCATCAAGAACGCAGCCGCAGCCGAAGGCCGCACTGCTACCTTCATGCCCAAGCCCGTGGCCGGTGAGGCCGGCAGCGGTATGCACGTCCATATGCATCTGTTCAAGGACGGCCAGCCCATCTTCTATGACGAGGATGGCTATGCTCAGCTGAGCGATGTGGCTCTGTGGTTCATCGGCGGTATGCTGGAGCACGCAGCATCCCTGTGTGCCATCACCAATCCCTCCACCAACTCCTACAAGCGCCTGGTCCCTGGCTATGAGGCTCCTGTCACCATCGGCTATGCTATGGCAAACCGCAGCGCTGTGGTGCGTATCCCCGCATACGCCAAGGCCCCCAAGAACAAGCGCTTCGAGCTGCGCAACCCCGGTGCCACCTGCAACCCCTACTATGCCTTCGCTGCCATCCTGATGGCTGGTCTGGACGGCATTGAGAAGAAGATCGATCCCCACCAGAAGGGCTGGGGTCCCTACGACTTCAACCTGTACGACCTGTCCGAGGAAGAGCAGGCAAAGATCGACGGTCTGCCCAAGTCCCTGGGTGAAGCCCTGGACGCTCTGGAGTGGGAACACGAGTACCTGACCCGCGGCGGTGTCTTCCCCGAGAGACTGATCCAGATCTGGCTGAAGAAGAAGCGTGCCGAGCTGGACGAGCTCAACCGCATCCCCACCCCCGCAGAGTTCAAGATGTACTACGATCTGTAATGTAAGAACAATGATAAGGTCCTCCCCTTTTTTCGGGGAGGACCTTTTGTGTGAAGATAATGGCCCCGGGGCAGCTGTCCCAGGGCCTGACTGTTTTACATAAGCGGGGCAATGGCCTTCATGACGATGCCCGTTGCCTTTCGGGTAAGAGGTTCCTTTCGAAGAGTCTCTCTGGTGACCGGCCGGCACAGAGCCAGGGTCTCCTGGAAATCCCGTTCGATATCCGGGATGCAGTCGGTCTTGTATAGATAGGCCGCACACTCAAAATGATGGTAAAGACTGCGGTAGTCCAGGTTGATGGTGCCCACCACAGCCTTACAGTCGTCGCTGACAAAGACTTTGGCGTGGACAAAACCGGGGGTATACTCGTAAATCTTCACTCCGGAGGCCATGAGGGAAGCGTAGTGGGTCTTGGCTAAAGCGTAGGGGATCTTTTTGTCCGGGATGCCGGGCAAAATCAGAGAGACTTCCACACCCCGTTCGGCTGCGTATTTCAGAGCGGTCTCCAGTTCCCCGTCCAGGATGAGATAGGGAGACATGATGTGTACATACCTTTGGGCACGGTTCAAGATATCCATGTAGACCCGCTCGCCCACCTTATCCTGGTCCAGGGGGCAGTCCCCATAGGGGATCACATAGCCGTTGGCCTCGGCCATGGGATAGGTGTGGGCTGCCAGATATTTGGCGTATACCGGCTTTTTCTCCATACCGTTCCACATTTGCAGGAACATCAGGGTAAAGCTCTTGGCGGCATCACCCTGGACCATGATGGCGGTATCCTTCCAATGGCCGTACTTCACGGTGTGGTTGATGTATTCGTCAGCCATGTTCACGCCGCCGGTAAAGGCCGTGTGTCCGTCGATGACCAGGATCTTCCGATGATCACGGTAATTGTAGTGGGTGGAGAGGAAGGGGCGGGCAGGGGAGAAGACCTTACATTGGATCCCCAGATTTCTAAGAAGTTTAGGATAGCTGTGGGGCAGCGTGGAAAATTCACAGCTGCCGTCATACATGACCCGGACTTCTACCCCTTCCCGGGCCTTTCGAGCCAGGATGTCCAGAATACTGCCCCACATGAGGCCCTCGTCTATGATGAAGTATTCCAGGAAGATAAACTTTTCTGCCCGCTCCAGTTGACCAACCAGGGCGTTAAACTTATCCTCTCCAAGGGGAAAGTAGACCACGTTGGTATTTTTGAACACAGGATGACAGCTGCTTCTGCTGAGATATTGTGCCAGAGCTGCGGTTTCGGTACTTTCAACAGAGAGCTCATCCATGACTTCCTGGTCCTGGGGAATGGCCGTCCGGGTGCTGTCTATGGTTCGGAAAATGGCCCGCTTCAGGGTCCGGTGTCCAACATCCATCTGGGTATAGACCAGGAGCAGGGCACCAAAGACCGGGATCAGGGCAATGATGATAAGCCAGGTGATCTTGGCAGAAGGGTCTGTGGAGCTGTTCAAAAGATAGAGTACCGTGATAATGGCGATCACCGTCATGGCGGTGTACAGCTGGGGGGCAAACTCGTTGAACTGCTGGAAGACCACCACCAGGAGCGCGATCTGCAGCAGCAGAAGCAGGACAATGATGCCGGTTCGGCCGAAGAGGGCCCGCAGCAGACCTTTCTGTCCTTTTTCTATCAGGGAGAGTTCCATGATCCCTTTTTCATTTGATTTACGTTCCATAGTTGGACCTCCGCCCATAGGGGTATTCTGTGTATTCTCTACCAAAGAAAAGGGTAGCACAATTTAAGTATGCCTGCAATACTTTTTGGCTCATACAGACTGATTTTAATACAATTTGGTTGAAACTGTCATGATTCCCGGTATAATAGAAGGGAAAGAAGGGAGGGATGGTCATGGACCGAGCAGGACCTGATCCCAACAGTATTTATCCCAATGAAAACATCAAACAGGTGTGCTATATCAAGAACGTCATCACCCACCCCAACATCCAGGTGGGAGACTACACTTATTATGATGACGTGAATGGCCCGGAGAACTTCCAGGACCATGTGACCCATCATTACGACTTTATCGGGGACAAACTCATCATCGGCAAGTTTTGTGCCATCGGCCGGGGCATTGAGTTCATTATGAACGGGGCCAACCACCGGATGGGGAGCGTCACCACTTATCCCTTCAACATCATGGGGCACGGCTGGGAGAAAGCCACCCCATCTCTGGAAGAACTCCCCTTAAAAGGGGATACCGTGGTAGGCAACGATGTCTGGATCGGACAGAACGTCACCGTCTTGCCCGGGGTACACATTGGGGACGGTGCCATCATCGCCGCAAACTCTGTGGTGGCCCGGGATATCCCGCCCTACTGTGTGGCAGGCGGAAACCCCTGTCGTGTCCTTCGTCCCCGCTTTGACCGGGAACTGACAGAGTATCTCCTGGACCTCCGATGGTGGGACTGGCCCCCGGAGAAGATCTTCCGCAATCTGGAGGCCCTGTGCAGCAGCGACCTGGAACGAATCAAAACGATAAAAGAATGAGAGGTAACCACTATGGTACAACCTATTATGAAAGACGAAGCCTTTCTGTCCATTCCTTCGGAACCTGCCACCAAGGAGGACCTGCAGGTGGCCCAGGACCTTTTGGACACCCTTGCCGCCCACGCCGAAGGCTGTGTAGGCATGGCTGCCAACATGATCGGCGTGTCCAAGCGGATCATCGTCTTTGACAACGAGGGGACCTACATGGTCATGTTCAATCCCGAGATCGTCAAGGCCTCTGACCGGTATGACACCGAGGAGGGCTGCCTGTCTCTGGCGGGCAGACGGCCCGCCAAACGGTACCAGTCCATCAAGGTGAAGTATCAGAACGCCGATTTCCAGACCCGGTTCAAGACCTACACCGGCTGGACGGCTCAGATCATCCAGCACGAGATCGACCACTGCAACGGTATCATCATATGATGACCCGCAAAGAGGTCGTTGCTGCCTGCCTGGAGTTTCCTTTTGCCTATGAGGACTATCCCTTTGATGACCATAACTGGACGGTCATGCGGCATCAGGGAAACAAGAAGATCTTTGCGGCAATTTTCCAGCGGGAAGGCCGCATCTGGATCAATGTGAAAGCAGAGCCTCTGGCGGGAGATTTCTGGCGGCGGGCCTATCCTGCCGTGATCCCTGCCTACCACATGAATAAGACCCACTGGGTCAGCATGATCCTGGACGGCACCATGACCGAGCAGGATATCCTGCGGCTGATCCGGGACAGCTATGATTTGACTGCCCCAAAAAGGAAGGGTGGTCCCAAGCAAAAGAATCCCCCGCCAGACGGGGAGGAAAGGGAGACTTGACCCATGGAAAGCCTGAAAGGAAAATGCGTCATCCTCGGCATCTCCGGCGGCATTGCCGCCTATAAAATGGCCAATGTGGCCAGCGCTCTGCGCAAAGCCGGGGCTGATGTCCACGTGGTGATGACCGAGAATGCCACCCAGTTCATTACCCCTCTCACCTTTGAGACCCTTACCAACAACCGGTGCGTGGTAGACACCTTTGCCCGGGACTTTCAGTATGATGTGACCCACATCTCTCTGGCCAAAAAGGCAGATCTCATCCTAATCGCCCCGGCCACAGCCAATGTCATCGCCAAGCTGGCCCACGGCATCGCCGATGATATGCTCACCACCGTGACCCTAGCGGCCCGGTGCAAGAAGCTGGTGGCCCCTGCCATGAACACCGCCATGCTGGAGAATCCCATCACCCAGGACAACATCCGAACCCTGGAGAAGTACGGCTTCGAGATCATCCAGCCTGCCAGTGGTCTGCTGGCCTGCCAGGACGTAGGCAGCGGAAAGCTCCCGGAGCCGGAAGTTCTGGAAGACCACATTCTCCGCCATCTGGCCCGGAGAAAGGACCTGCAGGGTGTGCGGGTGACGGTTACCGCCGGTCCCACCCAGGAATCCTTGGACCCGGTCCGGTTCATCACCAACCACAGCACCGGCCGTATGGGCTATGCCATCGCCCGGGAGGCCATGCTCCGGGGAGCAGAGGTCACTCTGATCTCCGGCCCCGTGGACCTGGACCTGATCCCCTTCGTGGAGACCCGCCCGGTCACCACGGCGGCAGATATGCTCCACGCCATCCAGGACACCCTGCCCAAGACGGATATCCTCATCAAGGCGGCGGCTGTGGCCGACTACCGCCCGGCCAACGTGTCCGGTGATAAGATCAAAAAGAAGGAGGGGGACATGTCCATCCCTCTGGAGCGAACCACCGATATCCTGGGCTGGGTGGCAGAGAACCGCCATCCCGGCCTGTATGTCTGCGGCTTTTCCATGGAGACCCAGAACATGGTGGAAAATTCCAAGTCCAAGCTGGATCGGAAGCACCTGGACATGATCGTGGCCAACAACCTGAAGGTGGCGGGAGCCGGATTCGGCGGCACCACCAACGTGGTGACCATCATCACGGAAAAGGACGTGAAGGAGCTTCCTCTCATGGGAAAGGACGAGATTGCAGCCTATCTGCTGGATGAGATCCAGCGCCGACGTTTCCCCTACAATTTTAACCTTTGATATGAAAAACCACCCTGCTTACCATCATTGGTAAGCAGGGTGGTTGACGTTTACAGA
>JAFVUT010000003.1 GCA_017502545.1 Ruminiclostridium sp. | reverse complement strand
CCGTGGCGCCGGTCTCCACGGTGCCGCTGTCCGGGGTCAGATGCCCGGCGATCAGGTTCAGCAGAGTGGATTTGCCCGCGCCGTTGTGGCCCACGATGCCGATCCGGTCCTCCCGGGTCAGGCGGTAGGAGAAGTCCTTCAGCACCTGTTTTTCCCCGAAAGACTTGGATACATGCTCCAAATTCAAAATCTGCTTGCCCAGACGGCTGGAAATGGCGCTCATCTGCACCGTATCGTCGTACTGGGGGGCCTCCTGATTTTTCAGGTTCTCGTAGCGGTCGATGCGCTCCTTGCTCTTTGTGGTGCGGGCCTTGCAGCCCCGAATGATCCACTGGTATTCGTGGCGCAGGATGGTCTGGCGCTTGCGCTCGGAGGCCTCGGCCATCTCCTCCCGCTGGGCCTTCAGCTCCAGATACTTGGAGTAGTTGGCTTCAAAATAGCTGATTTTCCCGCGGCTCAGCTCGGCGATGCGGGTGGCTACACGCTCGAGAAAGTAGCGGTCATGGGTGACCATGACGATGCCGCCGGGGAAGGCCATGAGCTTCTGCTCCAGCCAGGCCACCATTTCCGCATCCAGATGGTTGGTGGGCTCGTCCAGAATCAGCACATCGGCAGGCTGCAGCAGGGCCGCTGCCAGGGCCACCCGCTTCCGCTGTCCGCCCGAGAGGGTGCCTACGGTCTGGTCAAAGTCGGTGATCCCCAGGCGGGTGAGCATGGTCTTGGCCTCGTACTCCATGAGGGTGCGCACGTCGGGAGAGAAGTCGGCAAAGACCTGTTCCAGAACGGTGTTGTCCTCGTCCATTTTGGGGTTCTGGCTCAAAAAGCTCACCTGGACGTTGGGGTCCAGAGAGACCTTGCCCTCGTCGGGGACCTGATCCCCGGCCAGGACCCGGAGGAAACTGCTCTTTCCGGTGCCGTTGATGCCGATGATGCCGATCTTGTCCCCTTCATTCAAATATAAGGTAACGTCGTCAAGGAGCTGCTTGAGACCGAAGTTCAAAGAAATGTGTTCTGCTGTCAGGAGCATGGGTTCCCTCTCCTTTTGAAAAAGAAATCTGGACAAGTCCAGTGTTTTCCTATAATATAATATCTACGTTGCTCTGTAAGAGCAACAAAGCAAGAATCATGATTCTTGCTTTTTATTCTGCACTTTGTGCGGAATAATGATATTGCCATTGCAACAGTAGCTTCATCCAGCGCACAGATTGCGCTGGATGCGGGCTATGCCCTCCAAAATCCGCAACTACGGATTTTGACTACTGTTATATGATAATATCCATCGACCAAAAAAGCAAGGAGGGATGGAGATGGAATGGCTTTTTCTGGGAGGCTTTTGCGCCCTGCTCACCGCCAGCCTGGCCCTGGACTTCTTCATCCTCTGGGCCCTGCTGGGGGGCTACCTCCTGTTCTTTGCCTACGGTCTTCTCAAGGGCCACAGTCCCAGGGACCTGCTGGCCATGTCCTGGGAGGGCCTGCGGACGGTGAAAACCATCCTGTTCCTCTTCCTGCTCATCGGCATGATCACCGCCCTGTGGCGGGCCTCCGGCACCATCCCCTTCCTGATCTACCATGCAGCGGGGCTCATCTCCCCGGCGGTCTTTCCCCTGCTGGCCTTTCTCCTGTGCTCGGTGATGTCGGCGCTCACCGGCACCTCCTTCGGCACCGCCGCCACCATCGGGGTCATCTGTATGTCCATCTCCCAGACTATGGGACTCTCCCCGGTCCTCTCCGCCGGGGCCATCCTGTCCGGGGCCTTCTTCGGGGACCGCTGCTCCCCCATGTCCACCAGCGCCCTGCTGGTGGCCGCCCTGACCAAAACCGATATCTACGACAACATCCGTCTCATGGTCCGCACCGCCTGGATCCCTCTGCTCCTCACCTGCGGCATCTACCTGGCCCTGGGCCTGACCCACCCCGAGGGGGCCTTCTCCCAGGACCTGCTGACCCCCTTCGCCCGAGGCTTTGACCTCCACTGGGTCACCGCCCTGCCGGCCCTGGTCATCATCCTTCTCTCGGTATTGAAGTGCAGGGTGAAGATCACCATGGGGCTGAGCATCCTGGCCAGCGCCATCCTCTGCCTGACCCTTCAGGATATGGGCCCGGTCCAGCTTCTGAAGACCGCCCTTCTGGGCTATACCTCCTCTCTGCCGGAACTGAACAATCTCCTTTCCGGGGGCGGCATCCGCTCCATGGTGACCCCCCTGTGCATCGTGTCGGTCTCCTCCACCTTCTCCGGACTTTTTGACGGCACGGGTCTGCTGGACGGGCTGAAAGAGGCCGCCCACAGACTGGCGGGAAAAATCACCCCTTTCGGATCTCTGTTCGGCATCTCCATCCTTACCTCCATGATCTCCTGCAACCAGTCCCTGGCCATCATGCTCTCCCACAGCCTGTGCCGGGAGGACTTCACCGACCAGGACCTGGCCATCGGCCTGGAGAACACAGTGGTGGTCATCGCCCCTCTCATCCCCTGGTCCATTGCGGGCACCGTCCCTCTGGCCTCCCTGGGGGCACCTCCCGAGGCCATGCTGGCAGCCTGTTACCTCTACCTGATCCCCCTGTGGAACCTGGTAGTCAACCTGAAAAAGCGCAAAAAATCCGCTCTCAAATGAGAGCGGATTTTTTATAACAGCAGATAGGTCATCAAGGGCAGGGTCACCGCACTGAGGACGGTGCTCAGGAACTTGATCTTGGAGGCCAGGGTGTCATCGGCACCGAACCGCACACTCAAAATGGTGATCATGGCGGCGCTGGGACAGGCGGCGATGATCACCAGCACCCCGAATACCAGACCGGCCGGGTCCAGCCAGAGACGAAGGACCGCCCAGGTGACCAGGGGGCACAGGATGAGCTTCACCAGGCTCACGGCGTAGGCTTTGCCGTCCAGGAGGGCCTCTGGGATGGGCACATGGCTCAGGGAGATGCCCACGATGATCATGGACACCGGCACCGTGGCGGCTCCCAGGGTCCTGCAGGTGTCCACCACCAGCTCGGGCACCGGGATCTGAAAAAGGAACAGACCGATGGCCAGAAGGGTAGCCACCAGGGGAATGGAAAAGACCTCCCGGAGCTTCACCCGTCCTCTCCCCTCTCCGGCCTGGAGGTAGGCCACGCCAACGGTGTACAGCAGGAGGTTGAAGGGCAGATTGGACAGGGAGGCGCAGAAGACGGCCTCACTTCCAAAGAGGGCCTCCACCACGGGAAAGCCGATGAAGACGTTGTTCATAAAGAAGACCGACAGCCATGCCACGTTCCGGTCCCTTCCCCGGAACCGGAGGACCCGGGCGGCGATCCATCCCAGGATGCCCCCCAGGAAGAAGACCAGGAAGACCGAGAACACAGCCACCGCCAGTTCCCGGTTGGTCATGATGGGCTCCGTGTTCACCACGGAGCTGACGATGAGGCCCACCACAAAGACGTTCATCACCAGGCGGCTGGCCTTCTGGCTGAAGTCGCCGTCCACCCAGCCGGCCTTGGCGGCTCCGAAGCCCACCACCATCAGCAGGACCAGCATGATCATTTTTTCCAGGACGATGAGCCAGGTCATAGCAGTCCTCCTCTCGTTGAAAACGCCTCCGCCGATTTGGCGGAGGCGTTTGGTTTTTTAGCTTAACAGACCGCCCTTGGCCTCTTCCTCGGCCTTGGCAGCTTCCTCTGCAGCCAGTTCTGCCTCGTATTCGGCACGGTGGGCGTTGATGAAGGCCTCCAGAGCCGCCATCTCAGACTGGGCTATGCCCAGATCCAGGTTGAAGCGGCCGATCTCCTCTGCCTGGGCACCGTCCAGGAACTCTTCCAGACGGTCCATGCCCTTCTCGATGTTCTCCATGGAGACAGCGAAGGACCAGCGGACATAGTTGGGTGCGCCGAAGCCGGTGCCGGGGACCACAGCCACCAGGCCCTTTTCCAGCAGCAGGTTGGCGAAGTCGTCGGCATCGTGGACGGGGACACCGTAGAGCTTCTTGCCGATGAGGCCGTCGATGTTCATGAACATATAGAAGGTGGCGGGGGACTTGATGGCGCTGACGCCGGGGATGTTCTCGATGCGGGCGTACATATAGTCGCGGCGGGTCTCGAACTCCTTGCGCATGGCCTCCACGCTGTCCTGAGGACCGGTCAGGGCCTCGATGGTGGCGGCCTGGGCGATGCTGGAGGTGCCGGACATGCAGTGGCTCAGGTAGTTGCTGATGACCTTCATGATGTCCTTGCGGCCGCAGGCGTAGCCGATACGCCAGCCGGTCATGGCGTAGGTCTTGGAAACGCCGTTGACCAGGATGGTGCGCTCCTTGACCTCCTCACCCAGGGTGGCGATGGGGGTGAAGGTCTGGCCGTCGAAGACCAGCTTGTCGTAGATCTCGTCGGCGATGATGTAGATGTCGCCTTCCACGCAGACCTGGGCCAGAGCTTCCAGCTCCTCCTTGGTGTACATGATGCCGGAGGGGTTGGAGGGGTTGTTCAGGATGATGCACTTGGTCTCGGGGCAGATGGCCTCCTTCAGCAGCTCGGGGGTGATCTTCAGGTCGGTCTCTGCGGAGGTCTCCAGGATGACGGGCACGCCGCCCACCATCTTGATGGCCTCATAGTAGGTGACCCAGTAGGGTGCGGGCAGGATGACCTCGTCGCCGGGGTTCACCAGGGCCTTCAGGACCACGTAGACCATGTGCTTGGCGCCGCCGGTGACCACGATCTCGTCGGTGGCGTACTCCAGGCCCCAGTCCTCCTTCAGGCGGTAGCTGACGGCGTTGCGCACGTCCAGGGTGCCTGCGGCGGGGGTGTAGCGAGTCAGGTTATTTTCAATGGCGCGGATGCCGGCCTGCTTGACGTTTTCGGGGGTGTTGAAGTCGGGTTCACCCATGCCGAAGCCGATGACGTCGATGCCGTCAGCCTTCATGCGCTTGTACTTGGTGTCAATTTCAATGGTGGTAGAGGCCCGGACGGACTGGGCCAGCTTGGACAATGCCTTCATAAGACAAGCCTCCCTTAATTGTTTTCTCTCTCGAAAGAAGTCTCTCTTGACGAATCATTATACTGACAATCCTGCAGGTTTGCAAGAGGTTGTGGGAGAGAAAAAGTGTTTTTTGGAGGATTTATTTTTGTAGGATTCAAAAATGGGAGATTCTTCCTAGTGGTGCGGCATACAGTCTCTCCCCTCTTGCCTCCCTCCCCGAGGGAGGTGGCTCGCCGTTAGGCGAGACGAAGGGAGTTAGACCGCAGGATACGTATGCTTCCCCAGTCCGCTTTGCTGACACGACCTGCCAAAGAACCATCTTTATCGATGGAACAACCTCCGGCTCCCTTGTGCAATGGCCCAGGCCAGCCTCTCTTGACCTTCGGTCAATTCACCTCCAGGGAGCCTTTTCGCTCATACCGCAGGTTCATTTGTTCATCTAATGGTCAATTCAAAAAACACCCGAAATCTTACGATCTCAGGTGTTTCATGGCTGTCATCCCATCATCTGATGTTTCATGGATCGGCAGAGCTCCACCAGCCATGCAGGCCGGGCATCTCCCACGCACAGCAGTTCCCCTTTTCTGTACTCTGCGACCTTTACAAAGCCGTTGTCGTTATCATAAAACTCTGCTTCGTCGCAGTAGGGAAGGACCTTTTTCACCGCCTCGAACCGGTCAGAAAACCGGCGCAGGACAATTTCCCGGGGAATGTCATGTCCTCCTCGCTTCACACGGTTCTCGATCCGGGCAAGGCTCTCCTCTGCGGTATCCAGGCCGATGTAGTACAGGCGGACGTAATATCCCTGCTCCCGTGCTTTTTTGCCGTACTTTCTGTGCGCCTGCCTGACAGGGTAGTCTCCTGGGTAAAGGAGACATTCTTCTCCAGACAGGCATCCAGAAGTCGAAGTGCAGCCTTACCGCCTGCCAATGTGTCCCCGCCAAACTGCGCGGTGATCTTGTCCTCATCTGCGATAATACCCAATGTGTTGGTTATTCCCTTCAACACACCGGTAAAACTGGATTTTCCCGCACCATCAACACCGCCGATGATCGTATACATCTTCACACTTGATCCTCCCGTCCAGAACAAAAACAAAAAACACCCGAAATCTTACGATCTCAGGTGTTCAATGGTGGAGACAACAGAACTCGAATCTGTGACCTCTCGCGTGTGAGGCGAGCGCTCTACCAGCTGAGCTATGCCTCCATGTGGTGACCCGTACGGGACTCGAACCCATGTTACCGCCGTGAAAGGGCGGTGTCTTAACCACTTGACCAACGGGCCAGATATCTCTCCACGAAGGAGAGATGGTAGCGGCAACTGGATTCGAACCAGTGACACTCCGGGTATGAACCGAATGCTCTAGCCAACTGAGCTATGCCGCCATATCATCGTCGCCGGCGCCTTGACCGGCGGAACGATGATTAGTATAACCGCTGAAATCGATTTTGTCAACGGTTTTTTTCAAGTTTTTTGGAAAAATCCCTCGTTTTATCTTTCCGTCAAATCAGGCCAGCAGATTCACCAGAACCTCCGTCATTTTCTCCAAAGACTCCTGGGGAATATACTCATAGACCCCATGGAAATGGTAGCCGCCGGTGGACAGATTGGGGCAGGGCAGGCCCAGGAAGCTGAGCTTGGCCCCGTCGGTGCCGCCCCGGATGGCCACGTCCACAGGCTCGATCCCGGCCTTGCGGAAGGCCGCCCGGGCCCGGTCCAAAATCTCGGGATGGGGCAGGACCATCTCCTTCATGTTTCGGTAGGAGTCCTGCACGTCCACCACCACGGTGCCCGGGCCGTACAGGCCGTTCAGATAGGCACCGATGGCCTCCATCCGGGCCTTCTTCTCCTCCAGCTTGTCTCTGTCGTGGTCCCGGAGGATCCATTCCAGCTTGGCCAGGCTCTCGTCCCCCTCCATGGTGCACAGGTGGTAGAAGCCCTCGTAGCCCTCAGTGTGGGCGGGGGACTCTGCCGGGGGCACCATGCCGATGAACTGG
>JAFVUT010000101.1 GCA_017502545.1 Ruminiclostridium sp. | reverse complement strand
TGGTTGTAAACTCCAGTCCCATCTTCCCCAGGAGCTCACGGCGGCGGGGGGATTGGGACGCTAAGACTATTTTCATGGTTTGTCTCCGTTTTTTCCATCGAATTTTGGGGTGGGAAATATTTTATTCTACGCCGTGATAATACAATCCTCTGGTGAAATCCGCCGGGGGCTCGGCCCCTTCTATATAGGCCCGGAAGATGGCGGCGCACTCCTTGGCAGACTCCCGCAGGAAGGACAGACGGGCGTAGGCCGCCCCCACCCGCTCAAAGTCGGCCTTCTTGTCGGCCAGCCACAGGACCTTGGCGTTGAAGATCTCGTTCCGGCAGCCCCAGGCCTGCTCCACGGGGAAGTCCTCCCCCTTCCGGTCCCGGAGGGACTGGGGGTTCTCCCGGCAGTGGCAGCCCTTCCCCCGGTTCTTCATGATGCAGTTTTCCGTGAGCATGAGAGGCAGGCGGCCGTAGACCATGACCTCCACCTCCAGGGGCTTGGACAGGTCCCGGATCTGGCCAAGCTTGCTCTCAAAGGAGGCAGTGGCCGAAGTGAAGCCCAGGCGGGCCAGTTCTTCGGCGGCCAGGTCGTTCACCAGACCCAGACCAAAGTCCCCCCGGGGGATGAAGCCGTACTCCCGGGCCAGGGTCAGCTGACCGATGTGGCTGAGAAGGGCCTGGGTGACCCCCGCCTCTTGGGCGGCGGCCAGCTCTTTGCACAGCTTGTCCCGCTCCCGGTCCCAGTGGACCCGGGGGAGGACGGTGCCGAACTTGATATTCGGATAGGCCCGGATCAGGTCGGCCACTTCATCGGCATGGGCGGCCACCACATCGCAGGGCAGCCAGACCAGGGCAGGGCCCAAGTCCAGACAGGCCCGGGAGAGCTGCTCCCACTTCCGGAAGGACAGGGACCAGCCCATGGGGCCGTCATATTTCACTTTCCTGGGGGGCGTAAAGGGCAGGACCCGGCGCTCCGGCAGGTTGGTGCGGGCGGCATCCAGGTCGGCCAGAGCCTCCCGGCGGAGGGCGTTCAGGGCAGACATGGGGACGGACAGGCCCTCGTCCAGATCCACCGCCACAGAGTCCACGTGGTAGACCGTGCCGCCGGTCTTGGCGAGCTGGGTCTCGATCTGCTCTGCTGTCACCGCACGGTTTCGGGCAGCCTCCGGGGGCAGGCTCTGAACGGTGGCCTCATGGCCGGACTCGTCCCAGACGGTGAGGGTCAGGGGCTGACCTTCCTTCACCGTGGCGGACATCCACACGGTGGTGAGCTTGTGCTCTCCCCTTGTATAGTGCTGGCGGGCCTGCTCGAAGAGCTCCGTGGGGTCTTTCATCCCCTCGGGGCGCATACCGAACATATCCGGGCCCTTCTTGTCCCGGTAGTAGCCCTGGGTGAAGCCCTGGCGGGAGAAGGCGGCCTCCAGCTGGGCAAGCTCCTGTTTCGTGGGCTCCCGGTGTTCCCCCATGGCGGAGGAGTAGATGCCCGTGACGATGGAGACGTACTCCGCCCGCTTCATGCGGCCCTCGATCTTCAGGCAGGCCACCCCCATGTCCTCCAGGTCCTGGAGCTCCCCGGCCAGGGACATATCCTTCAGGGAGAGGGGGTGACTGGGCTTTTTGTCTCCCGGCCAGCGGAAGGCCAGACGGCAGGGCTGGGCACAGAGGCCCCGGTTGCCGCTGCGGCCCCCCAGGACAGCGGATAGGAAGCACTGGCCGCTGTAGCACATGCAGAGGGCCCCGTGGACGAAGGTCTCCAGCTCCACGGGAGAGGTCTGGCAGAGGGACTGGATGGCGGACTTGGACAGTTCCCGGGAGAGGACCACCCGGGTCATGCCCAGGTCCGCGCAGGCCTTGACCCCGTCCAGGTTGTGAACGGTCATCTGGGTGGAGGCGTGGACGTCCACATCGGGAACGGTCTCCCGGAGAAGGCGGGCCACCCCCAGGTCCTGGACCAGGATGGCGTCGATGCCGATCTCCGAGGCAAAGGCGGCGGTCTCGGCCGCCAGGGGCAGTTCCCGGTTGGATAAGAGGGTGTTCAGGGTCAGGTAGACCTTGGTCCCCCGCTGATGGCAGTAGGAAACGGCCTGGCGCAGCTCCTCCTGGGAGAAGTTCTTGGCGTTGCGCCGGGCGTTGAGGGGGCCGTAGCCCAGATAAACCGCGTCCGCCCCGGACTGGACCGCTGCGGTCAGAGACTCGGGGGAACCGGCCGGTGCGAGAAGCTCCATGGGTCTCTCCTTCCTGGTTACTTCTTTTCTTTGGACTCCTTGGCGGCCTTCTTGGTCAGCCGCTTCAGTTCGGTGAGCTCCCGGGCCAGGCGGGCGTTCTCGTCCAGGGCCTCCTTCAGCTGGCCCCGGAGGTTGTCGGACACTGCCCGCTCCTTCTGGAGCTTGTCGGCGACGTTCAGGCCGGCCAGAACGGCGCCGTCCGCCACGGACAGAAGGGTACCGTCCATGGCGGCGTCCATCTCCTTGTTGAGGATGTCGGCGCAGGCCTGGATGTAGCCCTCGTCCTCCTCAGCCAGGATGGGGTAGTTCTGGTTGCGGATGCGGATGGTGACACGGTTTGCCATATAGAATACCTCCTCTTGAGGGTCGAATTTTGGGTAACAATGAATTATACCACAGTTCGACAAAAAGGATAGACCCCAGGATAAGCCTCCCTCTGACGAGGGAGGTGGCTCGCCGAAGGCGAGACGGAGGGAGATATACCGCAGCGTAAAGGGCTGTAAAG
>JAFVUT010000100.1 GCA_017502545.1 Ruminiclostridium sp. | reverse complement strand
GGTCTGGTTGGCTTCCCCAACGTGGGCAAGTCCACCCTCCTGTCCGTGGCCACCAAGGCCCGCCCCAAGATCGCCAACTACCACTTCACCACCCTCTTCCCCAACCTGGGCGTGGTCTTCGTGGATGACGGTGTCTCCTTCGTCATGGCCGACATCCCCGGCATCATCGAGGGCGCCGCCGAGGGCGCCGGTCTGGGCCACGGCTTCCTGCGCCACATCGACCGCTGCCGTCTGCTCATCCATGTGGTGGACGTGTCCGGCAGCGAGGGCCGTGACCCCGTGGAGGATTTTGATGCCATCTGCGCCGAGCTCCAGGAGTACAGCCCCGACCTGGCCAGCCGCAAGATGCTGGTGGTGGCCAACAAAACCGACATCCTGGAGGACCGGGACCTGCTGGAGAAGCTCAAGGCCCACGTGGAGGCCAAGGGTCTGCGGTTCTTTGAAATGTCCGCCGCCGCCCACATGGGCGTCCGGGAGCTGATGAAGGCCGCCGCCGGTGAGCTGGCTCACCTGCCCCCGGTCATCACCTACGAGCCCGAGTATGTGGAGCGTCCCCCCGAGGTGGATACCTCCGCTCCCCTCACCATCACCCACGAGGACGACCTGTGGATGGTGGACGGCCCCTGGCTCCAGAAGATCATGGCCAACGTCAACTTCTCCAACTACGAGTCCAGAAACTGGTTCGACCGGATGCTCCGCACTGCCGGCGTCTTCGACCGCCTGGAGGAGATGGGCATCAAGGACGGCGACCTGGTCTGCCTGTACAATATGGAATTCGAATATCAGCGATAATGCCAAAACCGCTCCGACCCATGGCCGGAGCGGTTTTGTGTTTGCTTACGCCCCTCTGCGCGCGCCCTAGGGGCACACTGGAGGGGCGAGAAGTGTTTTTCGGCACGCACATGTCGCGCCAAAAAACGGATCCTATTTTCTTTCGCCGTCTGCGGACGGCGAAACTCTGCGAGGCACCAAAAAGGGCGTTCTGCAAACAATTTGCAGAACGCCCTTTTCTATTTGAATCGTCCCACAGAGACACCACAACTGCCCCGAAGGGGCAATTTCACTCGGCCACAGGCCGAATTTCACACGCTGTAGGCGTATTTCACTGAGCCGCAGGCTCAATTTCACTTGCGGCTGCGGCGGCAGCGGGAATGTCTCCAACTCCGTTGAGGATCAGGCGGGGCCGGTAGGGGAACCGCTCCACTTCCTCCCGGGTGCTCACCCCGGAGAGGACCAAAACGGTGTCCAGGCCGGTCTCGATGCCGGCCACCATGTCGGTGTCCATCCGGTCGCCGATCATGACGGCATCCTGGGACCGGACCCCCAGCAGGTTCAGGCCGGTGCGCATCATCAGGGGGTTGGGCTTGCCCACATAGTAGGCCTCCACCCTGGTGGTAAGCTCGATGGGTGCCACCAGAGCCCGGCAGGCGGGGATGATGCCGCTCTCGGAGGGGGCGGTCAGGTCGGTGTTGGTGCCGATGAGCCGGGCGCCCTGCTGGATGCAGCGGACAGCCTGGCAGATCTTATCGTAGTTATAGTTGCTCCCCTCGCCCACGATGACGTAGTCGGGGTTGTGCTCGTCGTAGGTGATGCCCTGCTCATAGAGGGCGTGGAAGAGGCCGGGCTCGCCGATGACGAAGGCACGAGCCCCGGGCATCTGCCGGGCCACAAAGCGGGCGGTGGCCAGGGCACTGGTGTAAAAATGCTTTTCGTCGATGTCCAGGCCCATCTTGGCCAGCTTCTGCTGGAGCTCACGAGGGGTCTTGCCGGAGCCGTTGGTCAGGAAGAGGAACTCCTTCCCCTCCCGCTGGAGCCATGCCACGAACTCGTGGACTCCGGGGAGGATCCGGTTTCCGTGGTAGATGACACCGTCCATATCGCAAATGAAGCCCTTCTTGTTTCTTAACTGTTCCATTTTCTTCTCCTTTCGGCCTCCCTTGGGCCTTTTCCTTTATCGTTCTTTATCACGATCTCATTGTACCCTGTCCTGTGTTAAATCTGCTATCAGGACCAGGTTAAATCTTTGAAAAATCTTGATTTTATTTTACCGGGACCTTCCCGACATAACTGTGAGGATATCACCAAAAAACAAAAAAGAACCTTCCGCAGAAGGTTCTTTTTTTTCGTTTATTCCTCGTCGATCCGCTCAAGTTTGAAAATGACCGGGCGGACGCCGTCGTTGCAGCAGGTGATCATCACCTTTTCATCCTTGCTCCAGCCATGCATGATGGAGCCTCCCTGGAGGGCGGCGTACACATAGTGGCTGATGGCATCCCAGGCCTCGGCGCAGAACTGGCCATCCAGCATGGTCAGGTAGTTCTCTTTGTCCACGATGAACTCCTGGCCCTCCTCAAACCGGGAACAGGGGCCCACCTGGGGGTTGGACAGGTACTGGTCCGCCAGGTCCTGGTAGTAGTCCTTCTTCAGAACGGTGATCTTACATTTGCTCTTCCATGCCATGATCGATTCCTCCTCTTACATGTTTAACGCAGCATGATAACCGGTGTGGACAGCATCCCAGATCTGACCCCCGTGGGTCCGGTCACCCATGGAGATGACCTTATCACAGACGGTCTTCAGTTCCTCCCCATAGGGGTCAGCGGGCCTGGTGCCCAGGGCCAGGACCACCCGGTCGCAGGGGTATACATATTCCTCTCCGGTCTGGGAGTCCACGAACCAGATCCGGTCGGTTCCGATTTTGGTCAGGGTGCGGTTTACCAGAAGCATGACGTTGTTGGGCTCCAGCACCGCCGTGATGGCGTTGCGGTTGGACCCCAGGACCCCGGGAGCCAGCCGGGGGGCCGCCTCCAGCACCAGAACGGCGTTGTCCTTCTCCCGCTGGGACAGGAGCTCGGCGGTCTCCAGACCGGTCATGCCGGAGCCCACCACCACGATGCTCTCCTCAACCGGTTGGATCTTCCCGGAGATGATTTCCGGCGGGGTACACACCATGGGGCTGTCGGCCCCCTCAAGGGAGGCAGGGATGGCAGGCACGCCGCCGGTGGCATCCAGGACAGCATAGGGGGCCAGTGCCTGCAATTCTTCCACATCGGGTGCATAACGCAGGCGGAATTCCACCCCGGCCTGGGTACAGCGGCGGACCAGGCTGTCCAGGAGACCCTGGATGCGCTCCTTCCGGGGCGTGCGGACGGCCAGCTTCAGCTGCCCGCCCAGGCTGTCGCTCTTTTCAAAGAGGACCACCCGGAAGCCACGCCGTGCGGCCACCCAGGCGGCCTCCAGACCGGCGGGGCCGCCCCCCAGGACCACCACCAGCCGTCCTTCTCCATCCGCTCTCAGAGGGGGCAGGACGGCCTCGTAGCCGGTCTCCGGGTTCACAGCGCAGGTGATGTGGCCTTCCTCATAATACTTGCCCAGGCAGGCCATACAGGCGATGCAGGGCATGATCTCCTCGTCCTTCCCGGCCAGGGCCTTGTTGGTCCACTCCGGGTCTGCCAGGTGGCAGCGGACGGAGGCGGCAAAGTCCAGGACCCCCTCGGCCAGGAGCTTTTCGGCATAGGCGGGGTCCCGGATCATGGCCACCGCCAGGACAGGGATGTTCACCGCCCCCTTGACGGCCTTGGCCAGGTGCTTTCGCCATCCCTGACGGAAATTCATGGGCTCCATACTCTGGCTGAGCTTGCTGGTGGTGCCGGAGGCCGAGGCGTTGATGGCATCCACCCCCCAGCTCTCCAGCATCTGGCAGATCTTCACGCCGGTGTCGGGGTGATAGCCCTCCACCCCGATGTACTCCTCGATGGACACCCGGAACATGAGGGGGAAGTCCCGGCCGCAGGTTTCCCGGATGGCCTCCACGATCTCCTTCAGGATACGGGTGCGGTTTTCCAGGCTCCCGCCGTACTGGTCGGTGCGCTGGTTGGTGACCGGGCTCAGGAAGCTGTGGAGGAGGTAGTGGTGGGCGGCGTGGATCTCCACCCCGTCAAAGCCCGCCTCCTTCACCCGCCGGGCGGCCTGGCCGAATTTTTGGACGATATCGTGGATCTCCTCCAGGGTCATGGCCCGGGCCCCCTTTCGGCCCTTGGTGTCGCTGGCAGAGATCAGGTCCTTGGGGTTCAGCTTGGGGTCGGCGTTGGCGCCGGGGTGGAAAAGCTGGGCAAAGATCTTGGTGCCGTAGGGGTGGATGCGGTCGGCCAGCTGCCGGAAGGAGGGGATATTCTCCTCCCGGGCGGCGTTCAGCTCCCGGTAGAAGAGGACGCCCCGGTCCTCATCCACGCAGACCATCTCAGTGATGATGAGGCCCACACCGCCTCGGGCACGGGCTTCGTAGTAGGCCAGCATGTCCTCGGTCATGGTGCCGTCAGGCTCCGACAGGGAGGCGGAGGCCGCCGTCATGGCCATGCGGTTTTTGATGGTCAGGGAACCGATCTTCCCCGGGGATGCAAGGTGGGTATACATAGAGGGATTCTCCCTTCGATTCGATCTTTTCTTCATTCTACCGGGTTTACGGGCAAAAAACAATAGCCTCCCTCTGACGAGGGAGGTGGATTTGCCCCCCAGGGCAAAGACGGAGGGAGAGATACCCCACCGTGAAGGGCAAGCATAGCCCTCCCAGTTTCGTTATCTCTCCCTCAGTCGCTTCGCGACAGCTCCCTCGTCAGAGGGAGCCTTGCAGCACGTTCAGGTCAAAAATCGATCTCATCCGGGTCGTGGGAGGTGGCCGTGGGGGGCATCCCCGTCAGGACGGCCATATCCTCCGCCGTGATGGCAAAGTCAAAGACCTCGGTGTTCTCCCGGATGCGGTCGGGGGTCACAGACTTGGGCAGGGGGACAACATCCCGCTGGAGGCACCACCGGATGCACAGCTGGGCCACGGACACCCCGTACTTGCCCGCCATCTCCACCAGGAGGGGATGGTCCAGAAGCTTGCCCCGGCCCATGGGGGACCAGGCCTCCACCAGGATGCCGTTGGTCTGGCAGTAGTCGATGGTCTCATTCTGGGGCTGGCCGGGGTGGCACTCGATCTGGTTCACCATGGGCTTGACCTCAGTCTCCATGAGGGCTTTCAGGTGATGGGGCTTGAAGTTGGAGACTCCGATGGCCCGGATCTTCCCCAGCCTGTGGAGTTCTGTAAAGGCCCGCCAGGTATCCACGTTCAGCTCCTCCCAGTTGTCGAACTGCCTGGGGATAGCAGGCCAGTGGATGAGGCAGAGGTCCACATAGTCCAGCCCCAGTCGGGAAAGACTCTCCAGGATGGAGGCTTTGGCCTTCTCATAGCCCCGCTGGGTGTTCCACACCTTGGTGGTCACAAAGATCTCCTCCCGGGGGATGCCGCTCCTGGCGATGGCCCGGCCCACACTGACCTCATTCCCGTAAAAGGCAGCGGTGTCAATATGCCGATACCCCGCCTCCAGAGCCGCCAGGACGGAGGCCTCGGCCACCTCCCCTTCCGGGGTCTTGTAGGTGCCGAAGCCCAGCCGGGGGATGGCTACCCCGCTGCGCAGGGTGCAGGTATCTTGTAAAGTCATCAGAAGTCCACCCGGTCGGGGTCCAGACCGGACCAGCCCACATTCTCCATGGCATCCATGGCGGCCACATCCTCGTCGGACAGGACGAAGTCAAAGACCCTGGCATTCTCTGCAATGCGGCTGGGGGTCACAGACTTGGGCAGGGGCAAAAAGCCCTTCTGGAGGCACCAGCGGATGCAGATCTGGGCCACGGACTTGCCATATTTGGCGGCCAGCTCAGCCAGGAAGGGATGGTTCAGGAGTCGGCCGCAGCCCAGAGGGCTCCAGGCCTCCAGGAGGATGCCGTGTTCCCGGCAGAGGTCCACGGTCTCCTGCTGGGTCATGCCGGGGTGGAGCTCGATCTGGTTCACCATGGGCTTTACCTCGGCCTCCAGCAGGGCCTTCAGGTGGTGGGGCTTGAAGTTGGACACGCCGATGGCCCGGATCTTGCCCTCCTTGTACAGGTCGGTGAGGGCCTGCCAGGTGCTCTGGTTCAGCTCCTCCCAGTTGTCCACGCGGTGGGAAGCGGCGGGCCAGTGGATGAGGACCATGTCCAGGTAGTCCAGGCCCAGACGCTCCAGGCTCTTTTCCACAGATTCCCGGGTCTTCTCATAGCCCCGCTTGTTGTTCCAGATCTTGGTGGTGACAAAAATTTCTTCCCGGGGCACACCGCTCTCCCGGATACCCTGGCCCACGCCGGGTTCATTTTTATAGATGGAGGCGGTGTCGATGTGGCGGTAGCCGGCGGCCAGTGCGGCCTTCACGGACTCTGCCGCCACCTGACCGTCGGGGGTCTGCCAGGTACCAAAGCCCACCCAGGGGATGGTCACGCCGTTGGAAAGGGTATACACGTCGGTCAAAGTCTTCATAGTCGCTCCTCCTTATTTTAGTCCATGGTCAGGTCCACCCGGCTGAACCGCTTCAGCAGCAGCTCCTCCTCGGTGGGGGTGTCGGCAGTCTGCTCGATCCGCTGGCGGAGCTTGAGCATCCGCAGGTCGGTGTCGTGGATCACATCGGCAATGGATTTCAGCTCCGCAGCGATGTTCTCC
>JAFVUT010000099.1 GCA_017502545.1 Ruminiclostridium sp. | reverse complement strand
CCCGCAACGCCACCGGCAAGATCGAAAAGCCCGTTCTGCGCAAGCGCTATGGTGCCGATCAGCTGGTTGCCCAGCAGAACAGAGGATAATCGCAGTGGGCCCTACGGCCTGAATGGAAAGGAGCACGAACCATGCCCAGAGCCAGCAAAAAAGAGCGGAGCAATGACCTGTACGAGCACATCGCCCGGATCCAGTCTGTGGAGGAGTGCATCCGCTTTTTCGAAGACATCTGTGCCGTTACCGAACTGCGTGCCATGGAGCAGCGCTTTGACGTGGCCAAAATGCTCCACGACGGCAAGGTCTATACCACCATCCTCAACGAGACCGGTGCAAGCTCTGCAACGGTCAGCCGGGTGAACCGGGTGCTCAACTACGGCACCGGTGCCCTGGCAGAACTCATGGACCGGGTGGCCCAGGAGAAGGGCGAACCGGTCCCGGAAGAAGCATGACCACGGAGGAATTCCATGAGAGAACTGATGTTGGGCAACAAAGCCATTGCCCGCGGACTATATGAAGCCGGGTGCTGTGTGATCTCCAGCTACCCCGGTACCCCCAGCACCGAGATCACCGAAGAAGCCGCCAAGTACCCTGAGATCTACTGCGAGTGGGCCCCCAATGAGAAGGTGGCCCTGGAAGTGGCCCACGGCGCTGCTGTGGGCGGCAAGCGGGCCGCCTGCTGCATGAAGCACGTGGGCCTGAACGTGGCGGCAGACCCCCTGTTCACCATCTCCTATCAGGGTGTGGAGGCCGGTCTGGTCATCTGCGTGGCAGACGACCCCGGCATGTTCTCCTCCCAGAACGAGCAGGACTCCCGCCACTACGCCATCGCCGCCAAGATCCCCATGCTGGAGCCTTCGGATTCCCAGGAGGCCCTGGACTTTGCCAAGGAGGCATTCCGGCTGTCTGAGGAATACCACACCCCCATCCTGGTCCGGACCTGCACCCGCATCGCCCACTCCCAGAGCATCGTCACCACCGGTGAGCGCGTGGAGGTCCCCCGGAAGGAGTATGTGAAGGACCCCCAGCGTGTCATGATGACCACCAACTCCCTCAAGGCCCACTACCGGGTAGAGGAGCGCACCAAGGCCATGACCGCCTTTGCCGAGACCACCCACCTGAACCGGATGGAGATGGGGGAGGATACCTCCCTGGGTATCATCACCTCCTCCACCAGCTACCAGTACGTCCGTGAGGTCTTTGGGGAAAAGGTCAGTGTCCTGAAGCTGGGACTGTCCTGGCCCATGCCTGTGGAGAAGATCCGGGACTTCGCCTCTAAGGTGGACAAGGTCCTGGTTATTGAGGAGCTGGAGCCCATCATCGAGAACCACTGCCGTCAGATCGGCGTGGAGGTCACCGGCAAGGAGCTCATCCCCATGGTGGACGAGCTCACCCAGGGCCGCATCGGTCAGTTCCTGGGCCGTGACCCCAAGGAGTCCGTCAAGCTGGAGGACGAGATCCCCGGCCGTCCCCCCGTCATGTGTGCCGGCTGCCCCCACAGAGGTGTCTTCTATACCCTCCACAAGAACAAATGCATGGTCTACGGCGACATCGGCTGCTACACCCTGGGTGTCATGCCCCCCCTGAACGCCCTGGACCTGAACGTCTGCATGGGTGCCTCCTGCTCCGGCCTCCACGGCTTCAACATTGCCGGGGGAGAGGCGCACGAGAAGCATAGCGTGGCGGTCATCGGCGACTCCACCTTTGCCCACTCCGGCATCACCGGCATTGCTGACATTGCTTACAACGGCAGCAACTCCACCGTCATTATCCTGGATAACTCCATTACCGGCATGACCGGCCACCAACAGAACCCCACCACCGGCAAGACCCTCCGGGGTACTCCCGCCCGGAAGATCGATCTGGAGGCTCTGTGCAAGGCCGTGGGCTTTGACCGAGTCCGTGTGGTGGACCCCAACCAGCTGAAGGAGATGGACAAGGTCCTGAAGGAGGAGCTGGCCGCTGAGGAGCCCTCCATCATCATCACCCGCCGTCCCTGCGTCATGCTGAAGGATGTCCAGAAGCTGCCCCCCCTCAAGGTGGACCTGGACAAGTGCAACGGCTGCGGCCTGTGCATGAAGATCGGCTGTCCCGCCCTGTCCCTGCCCAAGGGCGGCAAGGTGGAGATCGACAAGACCCAGTGTGTGGGCTGCCAGGTGTGCATGCAGATGTGCCACCGGGATGCCCTGATCGTGTAAGGAGGAACAACCATGGAAACTGTTAATATTATGATCGTCGGCGTAGGCGGCCAGGGTTCCCTGCTGGCCTCCAAGATGCTGGGCCACCTGCTGGTTCAGCAGGGCTATGACGTGAAGGTCTCTGAGGTCCACGGCATGAGCCAGAGAGGCGGCAGCGTGGTCACCTATGTCCGCTTCGGTGACAAGGTCTACTCTCCCATCATCGACAAGGGAGAGGCCGACTACATCGTCTCCTTCGAGCTGCTGGAGGCCGCCCGCTGGATTGAGTACTTAAAGCCCACCGGCCGTGTGGTCACCAACACCCAGAAAATGGAGCCCATGCCTGTCATTGCGGGCCTTGCCAAGTACCCCGAGAACCTGGTGGAGAAGATGCAGGCCAAGGGCATCCAGGTGGATGCCATGGACTGCCTGGCCCTGGCCGAAGAGGCCGGTTCCACCAAGGCTGTCAATATGGTCCTCATGGGCCGTCTGTCCAAGTACTTCCCTGACATTCCTGCGGAAGCCTGGCAGGCATCCCTGGAGGCCAACGTCCCCGCCAAGGTCCTGGAGCTGAACAAGGTCGCCTTCGCTCTGGGCCAGAAGGACTAAACAAGTATTTAACACCGCAGGGGTTTTCAGACCTCTGCGGTGTTTCCACATTCTTCAAAGGCTCCCTTGTGAAAAGGGGGCGACGCGTTAAGAAAACATGCCAGCGGCATGTTTTTAGCCAAAGCCGGGAGCAATCTATGATTGCGACCTGGGCCGGAGGCTGGCACGGCGAAGCCGTGACTGAGGGATTGTGCGGCAGTATCCTAGCGCATCATTTGCAAGTTGATGCGAATTCAGAAAAGCGAGGAGGAGATACCATGGAATACACCATCACACGAGCCACGCCGGAAGATGCGGCAGAACTTCTTGCCGTGCTGAAGCAGGTGGGCGGGGAGAGCGACAATCTCTCCTTCGGCCCTGAGGGCCTCCCCTTTACTGTGGAGGAAGAAGGGGCCTATTTAGCCAACCTCCAGCACTCTGCCACCTCCGCCTTTTTCGTGGCAAAGAAGGACGGGAAAATTGTGGGCAATGCCAGCTTTATGGCTGTGAACGGTCCCCGCATGAACCACCGTGGTGAGCTGGGGATGTCCATCGTGAGATCCGAGTGGGGAAAAGGTGTCGGCACTGCTCTGGTGGAGGCCATCCTGGACTTTGCCCGGAATACTGCCGGAGCAAAGATCATCTCCATGGAAGTCCGCAGCGACAATACCCGTGCCATTCGGCTCTGCGAAAAGTACGGAGCCCGAAAGATCGGCACCTTCCCGGGCTTCTTCCAGATGGACGGTCAACTCATCGACTTCGACCTGATGTATCTTGATTTAT
>JAFVUT010000098.1 GCA_017502545.1 Ruminiclostridium sp. | reverse complement strand
TTCACGGTGATGTCCTCGGCCTTGGGGCACTCGCCCACCACCATGCCGCCATAGACGGGGGTGCCGGGGGTGATGAACATGGCACCGCGGTCCTGGGCGCCGAAGATGCCGTAGGCCACAGCGTCGCCGGTCTCGAAGGCGATGAGGGAGCCGGTGTTCCGGCGGCTGACCTCACCCTTATAGGGGGCATAGGTCTCAAAGACGGAGGCCATGATGCCCTCGCCCTTGGTGTCGGTGAGGAACTCGTTGCGGTAGCCAAACAGACCACGGGAGGGGACCAGGAACTCCAGCTTCATGCGGTTGCCCACGGGGGTCATGGACAGGAACTCGCCCTTGCGGGCGCCCAGCTTCTCCATGACGGAGCCCACGTTGTCGGAGGGCACGTCGGCCACCACGCGCTCGATGGGCTCACAGCGGACCCCGTCGATCTCCTGGTACAGGACACGGGGGGGAGAGACCTGGAACTCATAGCCCTCACGGCGCATGGTCTCAATGAGGATGGACAGGGACATCTCGCCGCGGCCAGCCACGTTGAAGGAGTCCATGGAGCCCTCCACCTCGGAGACCCGGAGGGACACGTCCTTCATGGTCTCACGGAAGAGGCGCTCCCGGATCTGGCGGGAGGTGACGAACTTGCCCTCCTTGCCGGCGAAGGGGGAGTCATTGATGGCGAAGGTCATCTCCAGGGTGGGGGCGGAGATCTTGACAAACTCCATGGGCTCCACAGCGGCAGGGGTGCAGATGGTGTCGCCGATGGTGATCTCGCCGATGCCGCTCATGGCAACGATCTCGCCGGCGGCAGCCTCGGTGACGGGGGTGCGGGCCAGGCCGTCGAAGGTGTACAGGCTGACGGCCTTGGCCTTCTTCACCTGGTCGGGGGTGTGGTAGTTGCAGACCACGATCTCCTGGTTCTGCTTGATGGTGCCCCGCTCGATGCGGCCGATGGCAATACGGCCCACGAACTCGTTGTAGTCGATGGAGGAGACCAGCATCTGGAAGGGCTCTTCGGGCTCACTCTGGGGGGCGGGGATGTAATCGATGATGGTGTCAAAGAGGGGGATCAGGTCGGTGCCCAGGACCTCGGGGGAGTAGGAGGCGATGCCCTGACGGCCGGAGCAGAACAGGGTGGGGGACTCGAACTGCTCGTCGGTGGCGTTCAGGTCCAGCAGAAGCTCCAGGACCTCGTCCATGACCTCGTAGATGCGCTGGTCGGGGCGGTCCACCTTGTTGACCACCACGATGACCTTGTGGCCCAGCTCCAGGGCCTTGGACAGGACGAAGCGGGTCTGGGGCATGGGGCCCTCGGCGGCATCCACCAGCAGGATGACGCCGTTGACCATCTTCAGGATACGCTCCACCTCGCCGCCGAAGTCGGCGTGGCCGGGGGTGTCCACGATGTTGATCTTGTAGTCCTTGTAGTGGACGGCGGTGTTCTTGGCCAGGATGGTGATGCCGCGCTCACGCTCCAGGTCGTTGGAGTCCATGACACGGTCCACGGTGGCCTGGTTCTCGCGATAGATGCCGCCCTGCTTGAGCATCTCGTCAACCAGGGTGGTCTTGCCGTGGTCAACGTGGGCGATGATGGCTACGTTTCTTAATTTCTCATTCTGCATAATTTATACAACCTTTCCATCGGCAAGACCACCCTGGCCCCGCAGTGCGGGGCGCGCCGGATGGCGCGATAGTAAAATCAAAATAATCGGGGCCCCCGCCGCAGCCCAGCAAAGCGGGTGCGGTGGGGAGAGGAGCAGCAGCGAAACGGATGACCTTTCGCCTTCAGGCGGAAGGGAAGGATGGGGAGCTCGCTGCGACGACGTTCTGCACTGATCTGCACCTCTTATATCGTAAATTTCAATGAAATCGTATTCTTACCAAATATTATATTATACGAGGGATGTATAGAGATTGCAAGGTGGATTTTGTCAGGAATCCCTTGAAATCAAAGGAAACTTTGCACGAATGGAGCAAAATGAAAGAAAAGGACCGTGAAATCACGGTCCTTGGAAGATTTGTGTCATGGTGGTCATCATAAGCTCTCCCTCCGGGAGAGCTGGCGCCGAAGGCGACTGAGAGGGCAAATCTCTGCCGATATCCCAATCCCGCAACAAATCAGCCCTCTCCGTCTTCGCCCCATGGGCGAATCCACCTCTCCCGGAGGGAGAGGTCATCTGTCATGCATCCGGCGTGTTGATGCCAGGTCCCTGGGGCTGGACCTCTGTATAGCTGTCCCCCTCCACCAAGAAGACATACTGCTGGGCCACGATCCCGGTGTCATATGCGTATTTGGTATAGGCAGCATATCCTTTACCGTTCCCGTCATGCTGCCAGCTGGTCTGGTAGACCCAGCGCACCCCGTCCTCGATCCGCTCCTCATTGCCTATGTACATGGGGAAGGGGTAGATCTTTTCGATGGTAAGCAGGGCGTTGGAGACCTCCACGGACATCCCGTTTTCGGTAAAGAGGGGGTGTTCAAAGTCGCCGTAGCTTCCAATGGGGGCCTCCCGGCCGATGGACTCCAGGTAGGCCCGGGCATAGGCCTGCTCCTGGTCTTTCAGCTCCCCGTACCGCTCATCAGCGCCCAGAGCCTTGCTCCAAAGACTGCGGGGAAAGGTCTCCTTGATGGAGTCTGCATAGAGGTTGCCGTCTATGGGCTGCCAGACCCCATGGCAGTAATAGGTTCCGTTCTCTTCCCGGCCAATGGTGAGCATGGTGGGGATGGCCCCGGAGCCGGAGATCTTTTCAAAATGGCCGGTGCAGAAGCCATACTGGCCCACGCTGGCCAGGGTGTAGACCTGCCAGAATTCCCCCTCCTGGACGGTGTCCAGAATGATGTGGCCTTCGGCGGCGCACTCCCCCTCCATATAGCCGCTGGAGGCCTGGTCCAGCAGGACCTGGCTCACCAGGGTCTCGGGGAGCTCCAAGGGGGCAGATGTCCCGGCGGTTTCCTGGGTGCCGCAGGCCGCCAGGGTCAGGCCCAGGACCAGGGAGCATAAAAGCAGAGAAAGATGTTTCAGGCGCATAGGGTCCTCCTTTCAGGGGAAGGGCGGTTCACTTCTTACCAATATTATCCCAGATGGCAGGGTCGGGGTCAATGGAGAAAGGCTGATGTTTTTCTGAACTTTTTCTGACATTCCTATTCTCGCAGGGGCGATTTAAGAATCGCCCGCTAAAGCCTCCCTCCCCGAGGGAGGTGGCACGGCGAAGCCGTGACGGAGGGAGTTTTTGCCCCAGGATCCGCATGCTCCCCCAGTCAGCTTCGCTGACAGCCCCCTCCCGGAGGGGGCCTTTTCAATATATCTCACCCATTCGCCATCTGTGGGGAATACAAAATCACCCTTCTATGGTATCATAGGGGTGAACTTTGAAAGGCGGTGACCTTATGAACCAAACCAAAACCGGGGCCTTCCTGGCCGCACGGCGAAAAGAACTGGGCCTGACCCAGCAGGAGCTGGGAGAAGAGCTTGGTGTGACCAACAAGACCATCTCCCGGTGGGAGACCGGGGCCTATCTTCCCGACCTGGCCACCATTCCCGAGCTGTGCCGCATCCTGGGCATCAGTGTCAACGAGTTCTTCCTGGGTGAGGCCATCCCCCCCGAAGCCCTCCGGGAACAGACCGACCGGAACATCCTGGACCTCTGGCAGGCCGACAAGGACCTGCGGCGGAAAAAGTTCTGGAGCGAGATGCTGGGGGGCGGCGGCACCGGCCTTCTTGTCTCTATGCTCTACGCCCCGGACACCCCCAAAAAAGCCGTCATCATTGCCCTGGGCCTGGCCATGGTCTGCCTGGCCTGGTTCCTCCGGGCCAGACTGGAAAAGGTCCGCCTCCCTTGACATCTCCCCTCAAATTTGATACAGTCGATTCCGCTGTATTTTTTGAGAAAAGAGAGTTTCTATGACCATTCTGACCGTATTCCTCCAAATGCTGGCCCTGCTGGTGATGATCGCCGCCGGTGTCATCGCCGCCAAGGGCAAGATGCTGGATACCCACACCAACGCCAAGATGTCCACCATGATCGTGAACATCTTCAACCCCATGCTCATCCTGTCCAGTGCGGCAGGGGCGGTGGGCCAGGTCCCCCTCCAGCGGATCCTGCTGGTCTTCGGCATCGCCCTGGGGATGTTCCTCTTCTTCATCCTGGCAGGCATGGTCCTCTCCCCCCTCTTCACCCGGGACAGGACCGAGCGGAAGATCTACCAGCTCATGTTCGTCTTCTCCAACCTGGGCTTCATCGGCATCCCCGTGGTGTCCAGCGTCCTGGGGGCGGAATACGTGGTCTATGTGTCCCAGTTCCTCCTGATTTATAACCTGGTGTTCTACACCTACGGCCGCTCCCTCATGCGGGGCCGGTTCAACCTCTCCGCCCTGCGGTCCCTCATCAATCCCGGCAACATCGCCTGTGTCCTGGCCATGGTCCTGGTGCTGGCCAACATCCAGCTGCCGGGCTTTCTGAAAACCGCCGTGGACTACCTGGGCGGAGCCGCCTCTCCCCTGGCTCTGGTCTCCGTGGGCTTTACCCTGTCCAGCGCCAACCTGAAGGAGATCTTTGGGGATAAAAAGCTCTACCTCTTCACCGCCATCAAACTCCTGGCCCTCCCCCTGATCCTCCTGCCTCTGCTGCGGCTGCTGCCGGTGGACGACGGTCTGGCCGCCGTGTGCCTGGTGATGTTCGGCATGCCCGTGGGAAGCATGCCCCTGATGCTCATCACCGAGCGGGGCCTGGACGGCAAGGCCTGCACCGCCGCCGTCCTCATGTCCACCATCCTCTGCGTGGTCACCGTGCCCATCCTGGTTTCTCTGATATAAAAAATCGCCTGACACGTTGCGTGTCAGGCGATTTCTGCATTTTAGTATACCACGATGAGGCCTTTCTCCATGGCGTAGTAAGTGGTCAGGCCCCGGCACTCCAGGAAGGTGACATCCGCCACAGGCAGGGCCTCCAGGATGGCCTTTTTCAGCTTCTCCGCCCCTTCGGGGTTCTGACAATGGGCGATGACCACATGACGGCCGGTGCAGTCCTTCTCCTTGGCCATATACTCCACCATGTGGCGGTAGGTCCGTTTCTCTCCACGGGCCTTGTCCACCACCCGGATGGTACCCACGGGGGTGGCATCTGCAATGACATGGATGCCCAGGCCCTGAAGGATGGTGCCCAGCAGAGGCTTCATGCGGCCGTTCTTCACCAGGTTGTCAAAGCACTCCAGGGTAAAAATCGTGCGCTGGTCATCCCGCTCCTGGTCCAGATGTCGGGCGATCTCTGCAAAGGGCAGGTCAGCCTGGATGAGTTCCACTGCCATCTGGGTCAACAGATAGAGAGAGCCTGAGGTGGAGCAGGTGTCCACCACGTGGATCTTCTTTTCCGGGTGCTCCTCCAGGACCATGTCCCGGGCCAGGCAGGCAGCGTTGTAGGTGCCGGAAAGGTTGCCGGAAATACAAAAACACAGGGAGCAGTCGGCGGAAGAGAATTCCTGGGCAAAGGCCTCAGGAGAGGGGCAGGCCGTGCCGGAGGGGCCCTTCTCTGCGGCCATGGCGGCCAGAAATTCCGGTACGTTCAGGGTCTCATCGTCCACATATTCCTTGTCTCCCACCCGCAAGGTCAGGGGGGCGATCTTCAGGGAAATCTTGCCGGGGACCAGCTCCTCGGGGAGCATATCGCCGCTGCTGTCGCAAACAATGTTCCAGGTCATTATTATCAATCCTCGCTTTGAAATCAGCGTTTTGTAATATCAAACACAAGATGCAAGGATATGGTACACCATACGACATTTTCTGTCAAGTATCCCATACTGTCAAAAGCCGGAAAATTCAGGAAATCCACATATCCCATCCCATCCGTTGACAAAGCCGCCCGGTTGGGATAGAATAAAACTCTAAATGAATATGCGCCAGTAGCTCAGCAGGATAGAGCAGCCGCCTCCTAAGCGGCAGGTCGGGGATTCGAATTCCTTCTGGCGTGCCAAAACCGGGACCGTCCAAAGACAGTCCCGGTTTTTCATTCCCTAAACCCGTGCATCTGCACGGAAAATGGGAGTGGATTTTATTCCAACGGTGTCACCCGCTGGGCCCAGAATTCCGGCTGGACTTCCTGGCCGACCCACAGATCCAGTCCGTCATCGATCCGTTCATATTCAATCTCCAGCCTATCGCCGGGGCAGACCCCTTCCAGAAGGATCCCCTCAGCGGCTGCAAAGATCACGGCTTCCTCTCCCAGAGCAGACTCCTCCACGCAAACTGCGGAGAACATACCCCCCAGGCCTTCCACGTATTCCACAACCACCGTTCCGCTGTCTGAGGCCCCGCATCCGGCCAGAAGCAGCATTACGGCCGCCAGCACGGCGAATCCTTTGTATCTCATTCCTGTCCCTCCTAACTTGATCGGTATTGTTATTATACAGCACATTTTGCAGAATGGAAACAGAATCCCGGTCCTTCTCTTGCCCCCTCCAAAATTATCCGTTATAATAGAACCAAAGAGATGAAAAAAGGAGGTCATACCATGGACGATCCCATTGCTCTCCAGCAAAACCCGGAGCAGACCTATCATTCCATCCGCCATTCCATCGTTGCGGCACAGCACAAGCTCTCTGCTGCTGTGAACTCGGCCATGGTGACCGCCTACTGGGAGATCGGTCAGCAGATCTATCTGGCCTGCGGGGAAAGTGACCGGGCCGGTTATGGAAAGAAGCTGCTGGACTATCTCTCCGCCCAGCTCACCGCCGAGTTCGGCAAGGGTTTTGATGTCTCCAACCTGCGAAATATGAGACGATTCTACATGACCTTTCCAATTCGGGAGACACTGTCTCCTGAATTAAGTTGGTCTCACTATGTCAAACTCATGCGAATTCCCGACGAGGCCGCCCGGACCTTCTATGCCGAGGAATGTGCCAAGTCCGCCTGGAGCGTCCGTCAGCTGGAGCGGCAGATCCACACCATGTACTACCAGCGCATCCTGGCCAGCCGAGACAAAGCCGCCGTGGCCGCTGAGATCCAGACCACCGAACCAAAACCCGAGTACGAGAAAATCGTCAAAGATCCCTATGTGATGGAATTTCTCCAGATCAAACCCGACACCCATGTGTACGAAGGAGACCTGGAACAGACCCTCATCGACCATCTCCAGCAGTTCTTACTGGAACTGGGCCGCGGCTTCTCCTTTGTGGCCCGGCAAAAGCGGTTTTCCCTGGACGGGCAGAACTTTTTCATCGACCTGGTCTTTTACAACTATATCCTCAAGTGCTTTGTCCTCATTGACCTGAAAATGGGCCAGCTCACCCACCAGGACATCGGGCAGATGCAGATGTATGTGAACTACTACACCCGGGAGCTGATGAACGAGGGGGACACCCCGCCCATCGGCATCGTCCTCTGCGCCGACAAGAGCGATGCCGTAGTGAAATACACCCTGCCCGAGGACAACAACCAGATCTTCGCATCCAAATACTTCACCTATCTCCCCACCGAAGAGGAACTGAAACGGGAACTTCGGCTGGATGAATTTCAATCTCTGAACGAATAAAGAAGGAGGAACCCCCATGATCTGTTTCCACGGAACCATCCTCACCTGTGACGAAGAAAACACCGTCGCCAGCTACCTGGTGGAGGCCGGCGGCCGCATCCGCTATGTGGGCGACCATCTGCCCGACCAGTATGCCAAGGTCCCCCTCTACGAGCTGGGGGACAAGGCCCTCATCCCCGCCTTTGGGGACACCCACCAGCACTTCGCCAGCTTTGCCACCTTCCAGGCCGGGCTGAACGTGATGGAGGCCGCCTCCAATGAAGAGATCCTGGCCATGGTCCGGGACTTCGCTGCCACCGCCAAGGGCAAGATGCTGGTGGCTTTCGGGGCCTCCCCCTACTCGGTTTCCGAGGGCCGGCTGGTGACCCGGGAGGAGCTGGACGGAGTCTGCCCGGACAAGCCCCTCATGCTGGTCAAGTACGACGGCCACGCCTGCATCGTGAACACCAAGCTCCTGGTGAAGCTGGAGGACAAGCTCAAGGACCTGCGGGGCTACCACCCCGACACCGGCGAAATGAACCAGGAGGCCTTCTTCGCCGTGTCCGACTATATGTCCTCCTCCCTGTCCATCCCCGAGCTCATCGGCAATATGCAGCGGGCCATGGACCACATGGCCTCCAAGGGCATCGGCCTCATCCACACCGTCAGCGGCGTGGGCTTCCCCAAAGACATGGACATCTCCCTGGAGACCTGGGTGGGCCGGTCCGCCCAGAACGGCATGCAGCTCCGGGTCTTCCCCCAGTCCCTGGACGTGAACGCCGCCCTCAGCCGTGGCCTGCCCCGGATCGGCGGCTGCTTCGCCTGCGCCCTGGACGGCTGCTTCGGCTCCCAGGACGCCGCCCTGTATGAGCCCTACACGGGCACCGAGGACAAGGGCGTGCTCTACTATGATGACCAGAAGATCATAGACTTCTGCAAGGAGGCCAACCGGGCCGGGCTCCAGATCGAGCTCCACGCCATCGGCGACGCCGCCTTTGACCAGGCCGCCCGCTGCCTGAAGGCCGCCCTGGACGACTTCCCCCGGGAGGACCACCGCCACGGCATCATCCACGCCTGCCTCCCCACCAAAGAGGGCCTGGCGATCTGCCGGGACTACAAGATCAAGCTGCCCATGCAGTCGGCCTTCATCGGCTGGAAGCAGGAGCCCGACGAATACCTGGAATCCATCCTGGGGGACCGGGCCAATGCCCTCAACCCCCTGCGGACCATCTGGGACATGGGCATCATGATCTCCGCCGGTTCCGACGCCCCCTGCACCGACCCCGACCCCATCCAGTGGATCTACAAGGCCTGCAACCACTCCGTGCCGGAGGAGTCCCTCACCATCCAGGAGGCCCTGCGGATGTGCACCTGGAACGCCGCCTGGACCACCTTCGACGAGGAGGAGCGGGGCTCCCTGGAGCTGGGCAAAGTGGCCGACCTGGTCATCCTGAACCAAAACCCCTACGCCATGGCCAAGGAGGAGCTGGACCAGCTGAAGGTGGAGAAGCTCTACCTCCAGGGCAAGCCCTACCAGAAGCAGAAGCAGAACATGGTCTCTGCCGTGCTCAAGGGCATGCTGGGCAAGAGTAAGAAAGTCTGAATCAATCCATAGCAACAGGAGGCATGTTCTATGCTCACCATCAATGATTTCCAGGCGGCGGCTGACCGCCTCAAAAGTGTCATCCACCGGCTCCCCCTGGCCACCTCCAAGACCTTTTCCGACATGACCGGGGCCGAAGTTTACTTAAAATACGAAAACCAGCAGAAGACCGGCTCCTTCAAGGTCCGGGGTGCCTACAACAAGATCATGAAGCGGTATGAGGAGGGCGGTCTCAAGGCCGTCGTGGCCTCCTCCGCCGGCAACCACGCCCAGGGCGTGGCCTTCGCCGCCAGCCGGATCGGCGTCCCCGCCACCATCGTCATGCCCCGGTCCACCCCCATCGCCAAGGTGTCCGCCACCCAGGGCTACGGGGCCAACGTAGTCCTCCACGGTGCCATCTACGACGAGGCCTACGCCAAGGCTTGTGAGATCGTAGAGACTG
>JAFVUT010000011.1 GCA_017502545.1 Ruminiclostridium sp. | reverse complement strand
CCGTGTCCTTTTCCGCCTCCAGCTGAATGTCGAACTGGATGCTCCGCATGGAGCAGGAGGCCGAGAAGAGACACAGGTCCCAGGGGAAGAGGCGGTAGAGTGTGATTTGCCGACCCTCGTCGGAGGTGAGGTAGGCCCGCAGTTGGCCTTCGGCCACCAGGACCAGTCCCAGGCAGTCGGCCTCCCCATTGTGGAGGAGGGTCCCCTTGGGGGCGGTCCGTTTGCTGACCCCAGCCATCAGCCGGTCCTGCTGGGCTTTGGTGAGCTTGGAAAAGACAGGAAAGAGTTCAGAAAATTCCATACAGACCCTCCTTACAAAGAAATACTACACTGATTATAGCAAAAATCCGCCCCCTTGACCATACATTTTTTCTTGAAGTATCAACCGTTCTGGGGTATACTAAAGGGTAATTTATTTTAACAAGGAAAGGAATTCCTCCTTATGGCACATATGAAGAACTACACCCCTCCCGTGGGTGACGAGATCATCCTGATGAAAATGGGCGAGATGGTCCTGAAGGGCCTGAACCGCCACCACTTCGAGGACCGCCTCATGTCCAACGCCCGCCGCCGTCTGCAGAAGTACGGCAAGTTCCGCATCTACTCCCGCCAGTCCATTACTTACGTGGAGCCCCAGAGCCTGGACTGCGACATGGACGGCGCCTTTGAGACCCTGAAGAACCTCTTCGGCGTGGTGGGCCTGTCCCGGGCCAAGGCCTGCGACAAGACCCCCGAGGCCATCCTGGAGACCGCCAAGACCTACCTGTACGACGACCTCATGGAGGCCGAGACCTTCAAGGTGGAGTCCAAGCGGTCCGACAAGTCCTTCCCCATGTCCTCCATCCAGCTGTCCCAGTTTGTGGGCGGTGAGCTGGACGAGGCCTTCGAGCATCTGCGGGCCGATATGCACAACCCCGACGTGGTGGTCCACGTGGAGGTCCGTGACTTTGCGGCCTATGTCCACGCCAACACCACCCCCGGCGCAGGCGGTCTGCCTGTGGGCGTGGGGGGCAGAGCGGTCTCCCTGCTGTCCGGCGGCATCGACTCCCCCGTGGCCTCCTGGATGATGGCCAAGCGGGGCCTGGCCCTGGAGATGGTCCACTTCTTCAGCTATCCCTACACCTCCCCCGAGGCCAAGGACAAGGTCCTGGAGCTGGCCCGGCTCATCACCCCCTGGTGCGGCCGGATGACCGTCCATGTGGTCCCCTTCACCGAGATCCAGGAGGAGCTCCGCCGCTCCTGCCCCGAGTCCCTGTTCACCCTGCTCATGCGCCGGTTCATGATGCGCATCTCCGAGCAGGTGGCCCTCCGTGTGGGCGCCCATGCTCTGGTCACCGGTGAGTCCCTGGGCCAGGTGGCCAGCCAGACCATGGAGGCCATGGCGGTGACCAACGCCGCCTGCAGCCTGCCTGTCTTCCGTCCCGTCATCGGCATGGACAAGGAGGAGATCATCCGCATCGCCCGGAAGATCAACACCTTCGAGACCTCCATCCTGCCCTATGAGGACTGCTGCACCGTCTTTACCCCCCGTCATCCCAAGACCCGCCCCTCCATGGAGGAGATCCTGGAGGCCGAGGCCAAGCTGGACATGGAAGGCCTGATCCAGCGGGCCATGGACGGCATCGAGCGGGTCACTGTGGAATGGGAATAAAATAAGACATCTTGGACCCGCTTCGCCGGGGTCCGTGAACTCTGCGAGGCTTTCGTGGAGAAAGGAGGGCTTATGAGCCATACTGCTGAACTCATCGCCATCGGCACCGAGCTGCTGCTGGGCAACATTGCAAACACCGACGCCCAGATGATCTCCGAGGGCCTGTCCGAGCTGGGCATCAACGTCTTCTACCACACGGTGGTGGGGGATAACCCCCAGCGGGTCCGTCAGGCGGTGGACATCGCCCGGACCCGTGCCGACATCATTATCACCACCGGCGGTCTGGGCCCCACCTGCGACGACCTGACCAAGGTGGCCCTGGCGGAGGCCTTCGGCAAGGGGCTCTTCTTCCACGAGCCCTCCGCCCAGCGCATCCGGGACCGCTTTCTCCAGATGGAGCGGCCCATGACCGAGAACAACCTCCAGCAGGCCATGCTCCCAGAGGGCTGCACCGTGCTGGAAAACGACTGGGGCACCGCTCCCGGCGTGGCCTTTGAGGCCGACGGTGTCCATGTGCTCATGCTCCCCGGCCCGCCCCGGGAGTGCGAGATGATGTTCCGCCACCGGGCGGTCCCCTACCTGAAGGCCCTCTCCGACGGTGTCATCGTCTCCCGGACGGTGAAGACCTTCGGCATCGGCGAGTCCGCCGTGGAGGACAAGCTGCGGGACCTGATGAATGCCCTCCACAACCCCACCCTGGCCCCCTACGCCAAGCCCACCGGCACCGAGCTGCGGATCACCGCCCATGCCGACACGGAAGAGGAGGCCTTCGCCCTCATCGCCCCCGTGGAGGAGCAGGTGAAGGCCATCATGGGGGACTACGTCATCGGGGTGGATGTGAACTCCGTCCAGGAGGTCTGTTTCAACCTTCTGCGGGAAAAGGGCCTGACCATGGGCACCGCCGAGTCCTGCACCGGCGGCCTTATCGCCAAGCTCATCACCGATCTGCCCGGCTCCTCCCAGGTGTTCATGGGCGGCGTGGTGAGCTATACCAACCAGGTAAAGGCAGGTCTGCTGGGGGTGTCCTGGGACCTGCTGGAGGAGTACGGGGCAGTCTCTCCCCAGGTGGCCGAGGCCATGGCCCGCGGGGCCAAGGAGGCCCTGGGCTGTGACATCGCCGTGTCTGCCACCGGTGTGGCAGGGCCAGATTCCGACGACCGGGGCAATCCCGTGGGTCTGGTCGATCTGGGCCTGGCCTGGGAGGACCAGTGCATCGTCCGGGAGTTCCACGCAGGCCGTGGGGACCGAGAGCGAGTCCGCCGCATGGCGGCCGGCACTGCCCTGGACATGGTCCGCCGACACCTGGCGGGCAGTGAAATTGAGCCGGAGGCTCAGTGAAATACGCCTGCGGCGTGTGATATTCGGCCCGTGGCCGAGTGAAATTGCCCCAAGGGGGCAGTTGTGGTGTCCCGACGGGACAGATTGTATGTGAAAAGGTCGTGCTGCACATTGCAGCACGACCTTTTTTGATGCCTCGCAGAGTTTCGCTGCTTTTGGGATGCGAGTTAGCTGCATCCCAAAAGTCTTTAGTTGAAGGGGCTTCCGCCGTGGAGTTCCTTGCTCATCAGGTACTTGTAGGCGATGAGACCGTTCTCGTCCAGCTCGTGGTGGATAGTGTAGTCCGCAGAGACGTACATCTCGACCTCTTCCACAGAGGTCTTGCCATCCATAAGCTTCTGCCACTGTTCCTTCTCCACGGAGGTGTTGTTGGTGGAATAGATCCATGCCTCGTCGATCATGAACCCGGCCTCCAGCAGGGGGTTCTCGCTCTGCTCGCAGCGGAAGACGTCGGGGTCGCTCATGTCGATGCGGTTCAGGGAGAACTGGCCCTCTCCGTTTTCGGTGGTGTAGTACAGCCAGCTGCCGTCCAGGATGGGGTGGTAGGAGGGAATGTAGGTGATGTTTACCTCGGTGCCGTAGGTGATGTTGTAGAGGTGGAGGGACTCGTCGTCGGCATCATCCTGGAAGACCATCCAGTCCGAGCAGATGAAGTAGGGGTAGTAGATCTCCTTGGCGATCTCGGTCTTCAGGTCCTTGCCCTCCAGGTCGGTGGAGACCAGGCAGAAGTCCTCGTCGGTGAAGTACAGGCGGTCGCCGTGGATCTGCAGGTAGTCGCAAACGCCCTGGTACAGGGTCTCCTGGCCGGAGCCGTCCAGCTTCACCCGGCAGATGGCCTCGCCGTTCATGGTGTAGTACAGGTAGTCCCCGCTGCGGGTCAGGTAGCCGGGCAGACCGGATTCATCCAGCAGGGTGACCTCTTCAAACTCCGGGAAATCGCCCACCATCTGG
>JAFVUT010000097.1 GCA_017502545.1 Ruminiclostridium sp. | reverse complement strand
GGTGTAGGCGAAGATCTTCTTGGGCAGATCAGCCTCAGACAGGATCTCGTCACGGTACATGCTGGCGATGGCAGCCTCTGCGGTGGGCAGCATATAGTGGATGCGGTCGTCGGTGGGGTTCTGGATCTTGTAGACCTCGTCAGCGAACTTGGGGAACTGACCGGCGGTCTCGCCGCACTGGTACTCCAGCATGTGGGGGGGCAGGACGAACTCGTAGCCGTCAGCCAGGTGGGTGTCGATGAAGTAGTTCAGCAGGGCCCACTCCAGACGGGACCCCAGACCGGAGTACATCCAGAAGCCGGAGCCTGCCAGCTTGACGCCGCGGGGGTAGTCGATCAGGCCCAGGTCGGTGCACAGGTCCACGTGGTGCTTGGGCTCGAAGTCAAACTTGTGGGGCTCGCCGAAGTAGCGCAGGGGTTCGTTGTTCTCCTTGCCGCCGGGGATCAGGTCCTCATCGGGCAGGTTGGGCAGGGAGAGCATCAGGGTGCGGTACTCTGCCTCCACGGTGCGCAGCTTCTCGTCGCTGGCGGCGATCTCGCTCTTGAGCTCGCCCATGCGCTTGAAGATGGGGGCGGTGTCCTCGCCGTTCTTCTTCATCTGGGGGATGGCCTTGGAGACCTTGTTCTGCTCGGCCTTCATCTGCTCCACATTGTAAATGATCTCACGGCGCTCCTTGTCCAGCTCCAGGATGCGGTCCACTTCTGCGTCGCAGTCCACTTCCTTGGCCCGGAGACCGGCCTTGACTTTGTCGGGATCTTCCTTGATTCTCTTAATGTCCAGCATGGTTTTTCCTCTCCTTGATTTGGTTTCTCATTGGTGTTGTTTCACGTGAAACATATTCAGAATAACATGGCGTAAATGTTCTTATACACATCTGCGGGAGACTCTGCGCCTTCCACCACAGACTGGGTGGGCAGATAGTCGGTGAGTTCGCTCTTTTCGAACTGCTCCACCAGGTCCTTGGCCTGGCTGTAAGAGGTGCGGACGGCTTCCTCAATGAGACGGAGCCACTCCAGGGCCTGGGCCTGCTTTTCTGCATCAGCGGCCTTGCTCTCCAGTTCTTTCTGGGTCTCCTCCATCTGGCTGATGGTCCCCTGGGCCTGCTCCAGCTCGTACTGGAGCCGCTGGTTGTCCATCTGCAAGGTGGCGGCGTCCTGGCTTTCCTCCATGGAGGAGGTCAGGTCCTCCAGGGCCTGGTGGCTGCGCTGCTGCATGAAGAAGGACATCACCAGCAGCAGAAGGGCCACCACAAAGAGGACAGACAGATAGACCGTCACCGGCTTGGACTTCCGGCTGGAAATCTTGGGGGGCAGACGGTTGATGCTGCCCTGCTTGGGCTGGTCCTGAGACTGGGCCTCCACAGACTTGGATTCCTCGGTACTCAACGCTTCTTCGACCCCCTTCCGATGTTCAGGGTCTCCAGGGCTTTCATCAGGGCGTTCAGGTCATCCTGGTCGTAGTACTCCAGGGCGATCTTGCCCTTTTTCTTGCCCTGGGTGATGGTCACCCGGCGGCTGAGCCGGTCGGTGAGCTTCTTCTCTGCATCCTTAAAATAGATGGCGTGGGGATGGGCGGGTTTCTCCTTGACAGGAGTATCCGTTTCCTGGGTCAGCCGGCGGATACGCTCCTCGGTCTCCCGAACGGAGTACTTCTTGCCCATGATCTCCTCAGCGAAGGCGATCTGACTCTCTGCACCGGGCAGAGACAGAAGGGCTCGTCCATGACCGGCAGAGAGATTCCCCTGCTCGATGAGCCACTGGACCTCCTGGGGGAGGGACAGCAGACGCATGGCGTTGGCCACGGCGGGACGGGATTTGCTCACCCGATGGGCGGCCTCCTCCTGGGTCAGACCATACTCCTGGATGAGTGTCCGGTAACCGGCGGCCTCCTCCATGGGGTTCAGGTCCTCACGCTGGAGATTTTCGATGAGGCCGATCTCCATGACCTTCCGGTCATCGGCCTCGATGATCAGGGCGGGAACTTCGGCAAGACCGGCCATACGGGCGGCCCGCCAGCGGCGTTCTCCGGCGATGATCTGGTAATAGCCCGAGGACAGTCGGCGGACCGTCAGGGGCTGCAGGACCCCGTGCTGGCGAATGGATCCCGCCAGCTCTGCCAGGGCTTCCTCGTCAAAATGTTTTCTGGGCTGGTTCAGGCCCGGCTCCACCTGGGAGATGGGGAGGGTCACCGAGCCGCCCTCCTGGGCGCGGAGGGAGCTATCCCCCAGGAGTGCATCCAGCCCTCTTCCTAAGGCCATAGTTTACTTCCTTTCTGTCAGCGGGTTCTGCTTCAAAAATTCCTCCGCCAGGAGCTTGTAGGCCACAGACCCGCGGGAGGAACCGTCGTAGTGGTTCACCGGCTTGCCGTGGCTGGGCGCCTCGGACAGGCGGACATTCCGGGGGATGACCGTGGCAAAGACCTTGCCGGGGAAATGGCGCTTGACCTCCTCGGCCACCTGCATGGACAGGTTGGTGCGGCCGTCGTACATGGTCAGCAGCAGACCCTCGATCTGGATGGCCGGGTTCAGCCGGCCCTTCACAATGCGGATGGTGGAGATCAGGTCGCTCAGACCCTCCAGGGCGTAGTACTCACACTGAACGGGCACCAGCACCGAGTCGGCGGCGCACAGGCAGTTCAGGGTGAGCAGCTCCAGGGAGGGCGGGCAGTCGATGAGGATGAAGTCATAGTCATCGGCCACTTTTGCCAGGGCTTCCTTCAGGAGGAACTCCCGGTTGGGCATACCGATCATCTCCACGGAGGCACCGGCCAGGGATTTGTTGGCCGGCAGAACATGGGCATAGGGGGTCTTCACGATGGCCTTCTCCACAGGGGCACCGCTGATGAGCACGTCGTAGATGGTGGGAAACACCGCTCCCTTGTCCACGCCGAAGCCCGAGGTGGCATTGCCCTGGGGGTCAAAATCACAGACCAGCACACGAGCGCCGGCCGACTGGAGGCAGGAGCCCAGACTCACACAGCTGGTGGTCTTTCCCACACCGCCCTTTTGATTGACAAAGGCTATGGTTTTGGCCATGGTCATCCCTTCTTCCCATTACAGATTCCGCAAAATAGGTTACCTTTGATTATACCTATATTATATAATTTTTGCAACAGACTTTTCCCTCTTGTTACAAAAAAATATGGATGTTTCACGTGAAACATCCATAGGAGAGAAAGAAAGGGATCGGCGCGGAATAGGAATGCAAGAGCCAATGAATTTGGTTTCCAGAGTTTTGCGTGGGACAGGCTCATTGGATGGGTATAGTTTACCATTTTCTGGGACAGGAATTTGTTGAACTTTGTCGCAAGGAAATGTTTAAGTTTTTTCTTTATTTTATTAGGGAATTAAATCAAGCTCTCCCTCCGGGAGAGCTGTCACCGAAGGTGACTGAGAGGGCGAATCTCTGCCGATATCCTAACACCGCAACAAATCCGCCCTTTCCGTCTTCGGCTTCGCCGAATCCACCTCTCCCGGAGGGAGAGGTTAAAAAAGCCACCCCAGACAATTGTCTGGGGTGGCCAAAACGTCACAGTTGGGTCAAGCAGCAAATATGTTAGCGCTTGTTGGAACGTCTCCAGATGCCCATCT
>JAFVUT010000096.1 GCA_017502545.1 Ruminiclostridium sp. | reverse complement strand
TCCCCATCATCAATGCCAACCTGTACCTGACCACCAACCAGATGCGCCTGTTCAAGTCCCACGTGATCCTGGAAGTGGACGGCATGAAGATCATGTTCATCGGTATCCTCACCGAAGAGGTCCTGGCTCAGGCCAGACAGGAGCGTCTCATCGGCTCCTTCGTGGACATCCACGAGGCGGCTGCAGAGGTGGGCAAGATCTGCAACGCCTACCAGACCGAGGACATCGACTTCACCGTCCTGCTGACCCACATCGGATTTGAGGAGGACAAGAAGCTGGCCGCTCTGCTGGATCCCCGCTGGGGCGTGGATGTGATCATCGGCGGTCACACCCACACCTACCTGGAGGAGCCCTGCGAGGTGGCTGGCATCCCCATCGTCCAGGCGGTCACCGGCACCGACCAGATCGGCCGCTTCGACATCATGGTGGACACGGACACCAACTCCATCGACAGCTACACCTGGCAGCTGATCCCCATCGATGACAGCAATTGCCCCAGAGATGAGGCCCTGGAAAAAGTGATCCAGCTGTATAACAGCAAAACCCAGGAAAAGTACAGCCGCTATATCACCCGATTTTCTGACACCTACACCCACCCCGCCCGCAACCAGGAGACCCAGCTGGGACGTCTAGTTGCCGATATCTTCCGGGACAACCTGGGGCTGGATGTGATGCTGCTGGCCTCCGGCAGTCTGCGTGTGCCGGAAGTAGGCCCCATTGTTACCCTCCGTGAACTGACCCAGCTGTATCCCTTCCATGACGAGAACTTCCGCATCACCGTAACCGGTGCCCAGCTGAAGAGCATGATCAGCTATCTCTTCCGCCCCGGTTCCATGACAGATTCCCATACGGAGTTCTATCAGTTCTCTCGTGGTGTGAAGGTGGTGGTCTCCCGCGGGGAGGAGCAGGTGAAACAACTCACCTTTGAGGGCGAACCCATCCGTGACGAACGACTGTTCCGCGTGGGTCTCCAGGGCTATCATTACAAAAACATGCAGGACTTCTTCGGCATTGCCGAGGAGGAGGTGACCTGCAAAACGCCCAGCAAAGTCCTCTCCACCGATGCCATCGACATTCTGGAGGAAGCCCTGTGCTGCATGGAACTGGTGACCTGCCCCATGGATGAACGCTGGATCATGGTCCCCTGACCCCTTTTAAGGAGGGAAATACTATGTTTGAAACCAACACCCCCATCACCCTGGAACTGGGACTGACTGAGACGGAACCTGCTGCTCCCCCCGCTCCCCCTGCACCGGAGGAGGTAGAAGCCGCCTATCTGCGGGAAATCCCCCTCTCTGACGCAGAACGTAAGATGGTGGATGACTTTGCTGAAAAGATCGACCTGAACAACTCTGCCCTTATCCTCCAGTATGGCGCCGCCGCCCAAAAGAAGGTGGCCGACTTTTCCGACAGCGCTCTGGAAGGGGTCCGGACCAAGGACCTGGGCCAGACCGGCGATATGATCACGAACCTGGTCACGGAGCTGAAAGACTTTTCTGCCGAGCCTGAAGAACAGGGCGGTTTCCTGGGCTTTTTCAAAAAAGCGAGCAGCAAAATCGAGCGTATGAAAACCCGTTATGCCCAGGTGGAGGTCAGCATTGATGGGATCGTCAGCGAACTGGAAGGCCATCAGAACCAGCTTCTGGCTGATATTGTCATGCTGGACAAACTGTACGAGGCCAACCTGACCTACTTTAAGGAACTGACCATGTATATCATGGCTGGTAAGAAACGGCTGGAACAGGATCGGGTGACTACCCTGGTCCAGCTCCAGCAGACGGCAGCCATGTCCGGCCAGATGCAGGACGCCCAGGCCGCCAACGACTTTGCCAACCAGTGCAGCCGATTTGAGAAGAAGATCCATGACCTGGAGCTCACCCGCACCATCAGCATTCAGATGGCCCCCCAGATCCGCCTCATCCAGAACAACAATGCCATGATGTCGGAGAAGATCCAGAGCACCATTCACAACACCATCCCCCTTTGGAAGAATCAGATGGTCCTGGCCCTGGGTATGGCCCACTCCCAGCAGGCCATGGAGGCCCAGAGAGCAGTGACCGACCTGACCAACGAACTGCTCCGGAAAAACGCCGACGCCCTGCGCATAGGCACCGTGGAAGTGGCCCGAGAGAGCGAACGGGGCATTGTGGACATGGAGACCCTTGCCTATACCAATGAGCAGCTCATCTCCACCCTGGACGAGGTCCTGCAGGTGCAGACCGAGGGCAGACAGAAGCGCCAGGCGGCTGAGGCAGAGCTTGTCCGTATCGAAGGTCAGCTGAAGCAAAAGCTGCTGGAGGTACGCAGCCAATGAGGGAAAGCCTTTTGAAGGGAGGCACAGCAAACCATGGATAATAAATTTTCCGGTATCTTAGGTGTTCTGGGCCTGATTGGTGCAGTGGTCCTGTATTTTGTCCTACGGAAGGTCTTCCCCTCCCTGGCAACCGCCATGCTGGTTGTCGGCGCAGTGACCGTGGCCCTGATCGTCATTCTGGTCGTTGTGGTCCTCTTTTTCGCCCTACGCAAGCCCAAGAAAAAGGATGGCCCGGCAGCGGATAACGACGTGACCGCCGTGCTGACCAAGGGTCGCACCAACCTGACAGAACTGCGCCGTATGGGCATCCGAATCAAAAATCTCAAGGTCCGCAAGCTCAACGAGGAGATCTGCGTGATCATCGATAAGATCCTCCGGGCCCTGAAAGATCAGCCGGAGGATATCCCTCGGGTCCGCCAGTTTTTGAATTACTATCTGCCCACCATGGGAGAGATCCTGTTGAAGTATGTGCGCGTAGAGGAAAGCGGTATCCCGGCAGAGACCGTCACCCAGAACACCATTGCCTGGCTGGGGGACATCAAGACCGCCATGGAGAAACAGTACGCCAATCTGTTTGACGACGACATCCTGGACCTGACCGTGGAGATGGAAACGTTGACTCTGGCCTGCAAACGGGATGGTCTGCTGACCGGGGAAGGCACCCCTCTCCAGGACGGAGGCCGGAGCATTACGCTGACCTTGTGACCCAATCAAAGGAGGTAACACGATGGCATTGTTTGATATGTTAAAGAAGCAGGCTGCCCAGGAAATGGGACAGCCAGAAAACAGCGGTGGCAGCAAGACCTATACCGTGACCCTGCAGCAGATCCCGGTCAGTCTGGCACAGATGAAGGCCATGCCCGAAGCCGCCTTAATGGAACCCCATCACACGGCAGCCCTGGTCATTGCCGCCCTTACTGTGTACCCTGTGGCAAAAGATGCCGCCCTGGAGATGCTGGAGTTCCTACAGGGTCCTCGCGGCCTGAGCGTCTATGACCGTCAGTTTTTGGCCGATCGCTTCCGGGACAAGGACTACGTTCCTCGCTCCTACTATGCCGGGGCCACCCCGCAGAACAATTACGAGCCCAGCGCTCCCTACACCTTGACCTTTTTTGAGAATCCCTACAGCCGGAATCAGATCAGTGAAGGGTATCTGACCCTCCATATCAAATCCGGCGGCGGAGACAATCCCCGTCAGATCAAACTCCGCACGAAGCCCTCCACCGGCCAATGGTTCCTGTGGGAGCAGTTCCTGCTGGCTGATGTCCGCCCGCCAGTTAATGCAGACCCCTGGGCATGAAGCTCAGTATAATAACATAAGCAACAAGAAGTAATCATAATCCATAAGGAGGAATCAACATGAAAAAAGCACTTGCAAGCATCCTTTCCCTGGCTATGATGTTCTCTCTGCTCACCGCCTGTGGCGGCGGAGAGGAAGCACCGCCCCCGGAAGAGACCGGCATCACAGACGGCTATTGGGTCCTGGACTCCATGACCATGGAGGGGACCGAGTTTACCAAGGAAGAGATCGAACAGACCTTCGGCCCTGTTGACCAGGTTATGTGTCTGACCTTCCTGCCCGACCAGACCTTTATGGGCGTTCTGTTCATGGAGACCATTCAGGGCGCTTATGTGGAGACCGAGACCGGTTATGACATGGCCGTCATGGACGAAAAGGCCGCCGTCGTGCTGAGCGAGGACACCCTTACCGTGACCGTAGGGGAGAACTCTTTCTATGTCCTGACCAATCAGGAGGAAGCCCCTGAGGCCCTGGCAGACAATCCCTGGCTGAGCTTCTCCCCCTGTTTCAGCCCGGAGGAAACCTGTGCCATGAGCACCTATATGGCATCTGGCTACTACTACATCGAAGATGATGTGATCTATGGTCTGACCCACAAGGGCTCCAACGGCTCTGCTTTCGGTGCTATCCCCTTCTACCAGGAAGGTGACTACCCCGAATTTGAAGAGGTCACCATCCTGGACGACACCGCCTACCCCAGCTACGTGGTCAAGGAAGGCGACTACCTCTACTACATCCTGGGCGGCGACTCCATCTGTCGTATCAAGCCTGACGGCAGCGGCAAGGAAACCCTTTACGAGGGCGAGTGCAGCTACCTGCAGATCCATGAGGACCGTCTCTACTTCACCGATGCCAACTATCACTTCGTTTCCACTGATCTGGATGGCAAGGACCTGACCACTGTGGTGGACAAGGAGATCTACTATCCCTACTTCATCTGCTCCGACTGGATGGTTTACCAGGACGATGCCAACAACGAGGCTCTTTGCCTGTATAACACCACCTTCGGTTTCGAAGAGGTGATCAGCCCGGAACCCACCCATGTTCCTATCCTGGACGGCACCGTGCTCTACTATCTGGTGGAGAATGGTGAGCAGTACACCCTCTGCAGACTTGACCTGGGCAACCGGGGCAGCCTGGAAGAGAGAAGCGAACATACCCTGGCGTTCTGCGCTCTTGGCATTGACGAGGAGGACATCTACACTGCCAATGACACCCGTGTCCTGAAGGATGAGTGGACCAGACTTGCCGATTCCAAGGAGACTCTGGAAGACATGATGATGTATGTCTCCCCCAGCCAGTCCATCAGCTTCGACTATGACGAAGAAGGCCTGATCAGCGGCAAGTACCTGCTGAACAAGGGCTATATCGGTTTGAGCTCTTTCTATTGATTTTACAGATGCGTTCATAAATCTACCAACTACAAAAAATAAACGCAGGGGATTCCCCCTGCGTTTGTTTTACTATTTCATTTTTTGTTTTCTTACCACCAAAATCAGAAAAAGTTCTCAATCTGTTTCGCAGGAATGCCTCCTCAGGTCATGTTCTTCGACTTTCCCAAAGCATCTTCTCCCCTATTACGGTTAGATGAGCAAACAAAAAACGGCTGTACAAGCATGCACAGACATCTTTGGGTTCGTTTAGATTTAATTATTTCCAGGGAAAATTTTTTTGCTGACGAAGCCAGACATCCAGGTGCCCGCCACCTCATCTCTGCAATTTCACTCGATTTTTTGACTTTTTTAGATTCTTAAGAAAAATATATAGTTATTTTACTCATTTTGGCCGATTTTTCATCTGCCAGACCGGTTTTTTCTGGGCTCTAACAGCAAAAAAGCATTGATTTTATTGAATTGTTAGAAAAGTGTTAGAATTCTGCTTTTCAGGCCTTTCCGAAAACAAAGGAAAAACCCTTGAAACCGTTGAGTTTCAAGGGTTTTTTGGTTGCGGAGGAAGGACTTGAACCTTCGGCCTCCGGGTTATGAGGAGTCATTCAAAAAATTTTTCGAACATAATAGCCGCATTTCATGGACTTAGGATCTAATTTTGGTGAATTTTCGAACTTTTTGCTCATTGCATCACAACTGGAAAACGTGGGCTGGGGTCAAATTGGGGTCAATATTTCGTTCGAAGTCAGATATCAATGATCTGATCTTGACTATTTTACACCTGATTCTAACGGCAACCAACACACTGAAATTCTCAATAGTATTTAAGAATTTCACATATACTGGGCTTCACGTTTATTCCAAATTCTTCGC
>JAFVUT010000095.1 GCA_017502545.1 Ruminiclostridium sp. | reverse complement strand
CGTGTGGACTTCCGCGGACTGGTCAAGAGCCTGGCCGCCATCTTCCACACCCGCATCGAGCTGCGCCAGATCGGCATCCGTGACGAGGCCAAGATGCTGGGCGGCCTGGGTATCTGCGGCCGACCCTTCTGCTGCAACTCCTTCCTGCGGGAGTTCCAGCCTGTGTCCATCAAGATGGCCAAGACCCAGAATCTGTCCCTGAACCCCACTAAGATCTCCGGCACCTGCGGCCGCCTCATGTGCTGCCTGAAGTACGAGCAGGAGGCCTATGAGGACCTGATGAAGGACGCACCCCGTGCCGACTCCTTCGTGGAGACCCCCGACGGTGCCGGCAGCATCATCACCGTCAATACCCTCCGTGAGACCGTCCGGGTCCGCCTGGACAATGAGCCCGACTCACTGAAGACCTATCACAACAGCGAGATCCGGGTGGTCCGCAGCGGCAAGGGCAAGCGTCCCGACGACTATGTGGAGCCCCCCCTGGAGGAGCTGGCCAAGCTGCGCAAGGTGACCGTTTCCCCCGAGGAGCAGTACCGCATGGAGCAGGCCGCCCTGGCCGCTGCCCTGGACGAGTTTATGTCCGAGCACACCAACCGTGCCCCTCAGGAGCCCGCCCCTCAGGAGACCCACCACGGCTCCTCCCGCCGCCGCCGTGGTGGTGACAAGGGAAAGAATGCCGAGAAGGCAGAAAAGGCTCTGGAGGCCGATGTGGAGCGCGAGAAGGAGAAGCAGGAGCAAAAGTCCCGCCGGAACCGTGGCCGGGGCAGAAAGGAAGGCCCCAAGGAGGCCGCTCCCGCTCCTGCCGAGGCCGGGAAGGAGCAGGCTCCCGCCGAGGGCAAAAAAGAGGGCGGCTCCCGCCGCCGTCATCGGGGCAGCCGGGGCAGCCACAGCACCGAAAAGGCCCAGAAGCAGGGTCAGCAGCCCCAGGCCCAGCCCTCCGAAAAGGCCAAAAAGCCCCAGCAGAGCCCCAAGATCCCCCCTGTAGAGGGAGAGAACAAGGGTAAGCGGGGAGGCCGTCCCCGCTGGCAGCGAAAGCCCCGCAAGCCCGGCGGCGGCAATAAGCCTGCCGGGGAATAATACCATGTAATACTAGCGGCACAGCCGCAGAAAGAAGGTACCAACTATGGCAGAGATCATCGACATCACCGAAAACATCCCTGAGGAGAACATCTACCTGCTGGAAGACAACGACGGCAACGAGGTCCCCTTTGAGTTCGTGGACCTGATGGAGTACGAGGGCGAGGAGTACCTCTTCCTGCTGCCCATCGAGGATGACAACGGCGAGGTCCTCATCCTCCACATCGACATGGTGGACGGCGACGAGGAGGCCTACAGCGGCGTGGAGAGCGAAGAACTGCTGACCACCCTGTTCAATATGTTCCGTGAGAAGTACGAAGGCGTGTACGACTTCGCAGACGAATAAGCAGAAAAGCGAAACGTCCCTGACCGGTTTCGGTCAGGGACGTTTTTTTGCTGCGGGGAGGAGGGATCCTTCCGGGGCTGGTCCTTGGCTCCCCCTCTGGGGGGCATGCCACGCCTGCAGGGCGGGGGCTTGCTCCCACCGTCATATCCGGACGGTACGCAGCACAATGTAGGGGCGGTCTGCGACCGCCCGCGGGCGAACGCAGTTCGCCCCTACATACCCGGACCTGCCGTATCCCATGAAAAAACCGCCCCGTGGAGTTCCACGGGGCGGTTCATTATGTCTTTGGGTAACCGGAGGTTACAAGTAAATCTTAGTACTTGTAGAAGCCCTCGCCGGTCTTCTGGCCCAGCAGGCCTGCACGGACCATCTTCTTCATGGTCAGAGCGGGACGATACTTGGAGTCGCCGGTCTCGGTGAAGATGGTCTCCATGATGGCCAGGCAGATGTCCAGACCGACCAGGTCAGCCAGAGCCAGGGGGCCCATCTTGTGGTTAGCACCGTACATCATAGCGGTGTCGATGTCTTCCTTGGAAGCGATGCCGTTCTCCAGAACGATGATAGCCTCGTTGATCATGGGGAACAGGATGCGGTTGACAACGAAGCCGGGAGCTTCGCCGACCTCGACGGGGCTCTTGCCGATCTCAGCAGCGCAGTCATAGACAGCCTTGAAGGTCTCGTCGTTGGTACGAGCGCCGCGGATGACCTCGACCAGCTTCATAGCGGGAGCGGGGTTGAAGAAGTGCATGCCCAGGACCTTCTCAGGACGCTTGGTAGCAGCAGCGATAGCGGTGATGGAGATGGAGGAGGTGTTGGAAGCCAGGATGGTCTCGGGCTTGCAGATCTCGTCCAGTTCCTTGAAGATGGACTTCTTGATGTCCAGAACTTCGATAGCAGCCTCAACGACCAGGTCGCAGTCAGCAGCGTCAGCCAGCTCCAGGGTGAAGGAAACGCGGCCCAGAACAGCAGCCTTGTCTTCCTCGGTCATCTTGCCCTTAGCAACCTTCTTCTCCATGTTCTTGGTGATGGTTGCCTCGCCGCGCTGGATGAAAGCTTCAGCGATGTCGCGAACGATAACGGTCTTGCCTGCCTCAGCGAAAACCTGAGCAATACCCATGCCCATGGTGCCAGCACCCAGGACCATGATCTTATTGATAGCCATGATAGTGTTCCTCCTAAGAAGTTATATGAAAAATAATTTTTGACAGATTGGAAGCAGGGGCGATCCGGAAATCGCCCCTGCATGGAAGTACAAGGGTTAGATTAGTGGTTCTTGAACTTCTCCAGCTTACGCTTCTCGACGAAGGCCTTCATTGCGTCCTTCTGGTGAGAATTTGACTTGCTTTGCCGGGAGTGAATCCCGTCAAAGCCAAGGTTTTGCTGACGCAAAACACTTGTCGGCGCAAGCGCCGTCCCTGCGCGTGCAGGTGCCGGCCCAGAAAATCAGGTAGGATTAGTGGTTCTTGAACTTCTCCAGCTTACGCTTCTCGACGAAGGCCTTCATTGCATCCTTCTGGTCCTCGGTAGCGAAGCAGGTTGCGAATGCCAGAGCTTCGTAGGTAGCTGCGGTGGAGATGTCGCAGTCGATGCCGCGGCGGATAGCCATCTTGGAAGTGCGGATAGCGACCTGAGCCTTGGAAGCGATCTTGTTTGCCATTTCCAGAGCGAAGGGCATCAGCTCCTCAGCGGGGACAACGTGCTGGACCATGCCGATCTCCAGAGCGCGCTTAGCGTCGATGGTGTCAGCGGTGTAGATCAGCTCCATAGCAGCGCCGGTGCCGATGATACGAGCCATACGCTGGGTGCCGCCGAAGCCGGGGATGATGCCCAGGCCAACCTCGGGCTGGCCGAACTTTGCCTTCTCGGAAGCGACGCGGATGTCAGCAGCCAGAGCCAGCTCGCAGCCGCCGCCCAGAGCGAAGCCGTTGACAGCAGCGATGGTGGGCTTGGAGAACAGGTCCACGCGCATCATCAGGTTGTTGCCCAGCTCGGAGAATGCCAGACCTTCCTCAACGTTCATGGTAGCCATCTCGCCGATGTCAGCGCCTGCAACGAATGCACGGCCAGCGCCGGTGATGACGACGACATAGATCTCGTCGTCCTTCTCAACGATGTCCAGAGCCTTGGTCAGGTCAGCGAAAACAGCGGAGCTCAGAGCGTTCAGAGCCTCGGGGCGGTTCATGGTGATGATACCGACGTTACCCTGCTTGGTTACTTCAACAAATGCCATTGTTGTTTACCTCCTAATATAAATCGGGGATACGATGTTACGAATTCGGACTATACGGGCACATTTCACCCGTATAAAACTATCGTGTCTAGTATACTTTATTTTTCCTTGGGGGACAAGGAATTTTCGTTCTATGATTTCGCTAAAAAATACGAAATAAACACGCCATTTCTGGTGAAATTATGCCCCAAACGTATGAAGGATTTGCGTCAAATACGCCGACAGGGGCAGATAGGCCAGGGGAAGGAAGATGGCGGGGAGCATATTGCCCACCCGGAGGCGGTCCTTGGGCAGGTCCAGCATATTCAGGCCGATGCCCACGATGATGCAGCCGCCCACGGCGCTCATCTCGGTGATGACAGCCTGCTGGAGGAAGGGAGCCACCAGCCCCGCCAGAAGGGTAAGGCCCCCCTGGTAGATGAGGATGGGGATGGCGGAGAAGGCCACGCCGATGCCCAGAACAGAGGTCATGCTCACGGCGGTGACACCGTCGATGACCGACTTGGAGACGAGAACGGCGTAGTCCCCGTGGATGCCGGCGTTGATGGAACCCACGATGGCCATGGCCCCCACACAGAAGAGGACGGAGGCCGAGACGAAGCCCTCGGTGAAGGTGCTGTTGCCGGAGGCATTTTTCTCAAACCTCTTCCGGAGGGATTCCCCCACGGTATCCAGGCGTTTTTCGATGTTGATGGCCTCACCCAGGATGGTACCGATGACCAGGCAGACCACCACGCAGAGGGTGTTGTTGGTGGCGATGGCCGAGGTCATGCCGATACCCACCACGCACAGGCCCAGGGCCTGGGTGAGAACGGTGAGGAACCGCTGGGGGAGCTTGCCTTTGAGCAGGATGCCCAGCATACTGCCCAGGATGATGAGGGTGCAGTTGATGATGGTGGCGATCATGGGGTGGCCCTTCTTTCGTGATGAAAATCAGGCTCCCTCTCCGAGGGAGCTGGCAGTGCGAAGCACTGACTGAGGGAGTTAACGTTTGGAGGCACTCCCTCCGTCTTCGCCCTGCGGGCGAATCCACCTCCCTCAGGGAGGGAGGCTCATGTGCATTGCATCAATCATATCGTTCTTTTCCCCCTTTTGTCAACGGCATGAATCCATTCTCTGCCGCATACCCTTTCCCGAAAGGAGGCGGCACCATGCGCGCTGTGGCAGTTCTGACGGTGACGGGCATCCTGTCCCAGCTCATCGGGTTTGGATACCGGGTCCTGCTGACCCGGCTGGCGGGAGCGGAGATCCTGGGTCTGTATCAGCTGATCCTGCCGGTCTACTCTGTTCTTCTGTCCCTGACCTCCGTGGGGCTCACCCAGGCGGTTTCCAATCTCTCCGCCCGGTATGAGGTCCTGGGAAACCGCCGGGCCATCCATCAGCTCCGGGGCCAGGCGATCAAGGTCTTTTTCCTGCTGGCTCTGCTCCCCTGTTCCCTTCTGCTGGTCTTTTCCGATGCCGCCTCGGTGTACATCCTGGCCGATGCCCGCACCCGGCTGGGCCTTGTCCTTCTGGTCCCCTGCCTGCTGCTGACAGGGACGGAAAACCTGCACAAGCATTACTTTTATGGTACCGGAAGGGTCCTCCCTGCCGCCCTGACGGAGCTCACCGAACAGGTCCTCAAAGCGGTCTTCATCCTGTCCCTGCTGGTGATCCTGGACCCCTCCACCCCGGAAAAGGCGGTGGGGACCATCGTCCTGGGGATGATCCTGTGCGAGGTCTTTTCCGCCGTCACCCAGGTGATCCTGTTTCGCATCTATCTGGGCAGTCCCAAACAGCTTTCAGGGAAGCCGGTGGAAACAACCTTCCTCCGGCGGCAGATGGCCCACATCGCCCTGCCTCTGGGCTTTGCCGCCCTTTTGGGGAACCTGATCTCCTCCCAGAACGCCTTGCTCATCCCCCGGCTCCTCACTCTGGGGGGTATGGACCAGGGGGAGGCGGTGTCCGCCTACGGGGTCACCTTCGGCATGACCCTCCCCATGCTCTTTCTCCCCACAGCCTTTCTCTCGGCCCTGGGTCTGGTCCTCACCCCCAGGCTGTCCCAGGCTTCGGCTCTGGGTCAGAGGGAGACCATCCGCAGCCACATCCGACGTTCCGTGGGGACGGCCAACCTGATCCTGATCCCCGCCCTGTCTCTCCTGGCGGTGCTGGGGTCCGGTCTGGGGGTGACCTTATACAAGGAGCCCACGGTGGCCGACCACCTGCCCATCCTGGCTCTGGGGGTCCTGTTCTCCTGCTGGCAGACCCTGTTCTCCTTCGTCCTCAGCGGTCTGGACCGGCAGAGGGCCTCGGCGGCCATCGCTTTGGCCTGTGACCTGGTCCAGCTGGCCCTCACCTGCCTGACCGTGGCCCGGCTGGGCATGGCGGGGTACGCTGTCAGCTTTGGGGCGGCCTCCCTCCTGGGGGCCGTCCTCACCTGGGGGGTGGTCTCCCGGGAGACCGGCCTGCAGCTGCCGATTTTTGACTGGTTTGCTGCCCCCACCCTGGCGGCCTGCCTGGGGACGGCCTGCGGGGATCTCATGGAGACCATTCTTCTCCGGGCGGGGCTCACCGCCCTGCCGGCAGCCCTGTGGGCCATGGGGTTTGGGCTGGTGCTGTATCTGGCCGGGCTGGAGGCCATGGGCGTTGGGAGGAAATCTTGATGGGTGGGCAAAACCCTTTGGGTTTACAATCCCTCCGACTCGCCTAACGGCGAGCCACCTCCCTTTGCACAAGGGAGGCTAAGGCGAGTGCAAACCTCAAGGCTCCCTTGTGTAAAGGGAGCTGGATTTTGCCGCAGGCAAAAGACTGAGGGATTGTAACCTGCCGATACAGCGCTCTCCCCTTGCGCCCTCCCTCTTTTTCCGCTACAATATCCCCAAGGAAAGGGGGGACCCACCATGGAACGGGAAGATTATATGCGGGAGGCCCTGGCCCTGGCCAGGGAAGCCTATGAGGCCGGGGAGGTCCCCGTGGGCTGTGTCATCGTGAAGAACGACCGGATCATCGGCCGGGGACGGAACCGACGGGAGGAGAAGCAGTCCGCCCTCTCCCACGCCGAGCTGGAGGCCATCGAGGACGCCTGCCGGACCACCGGCGGCTGGCGGCTCCAGGGGTGCCAACTGTATGTGACCCTGGAACCCTGCCCCATGTGCGCCGGGGGGATCATCTCCGCCCGGATCCCCGAGGTCTACTACGGGGCCAAGGACGAGGGATTTGGGGCTGTGGGGTCCATCCTGAACCTCTTTGAGGAGAACTTCCGCCACCACCCCAAGGTCATCGGTCACATCCTGGAAGAAGACTGCAAGGCCATCCTTCAGGACTTCTTTGCGAAGGTTCGGGAGAAAAATCCCGACAACTTAAAACTTTTGTAATATTTCTGGACTTTTTTCGTAACAAGTCTTTGGTATCCTATCCTTGCAAGAGTCAAGAAAGCTTCTTTTCATTTTTAACCTTCTAAGAGACAGACCTGGCGAGTGGTTTCCGCCAGGTCTTTCTTTGTTGTTGACAAGGTTTCCCCCTCCATCATACAATGAAACCACTCTGACATCCGATACAGGAGGGATGGTATGAACAAGACCCTGCATGGCCATCTGATGGCCCTCATCGCCGTGCTCATCTGGGGCATGACCTTCATCGCTTCCAAGGTCCTGGTGGGCATCCTGGACCCCTACTGGTATATCGTCATCCGCTTCGGTCTGGCCTGGTGCTTCCTTTTCCTCCTCTCCCCCAAGCCCTTAAAGCTGCTGGATAAGAAGACGGAATGGACGGTGGTCCTCTGCGGCATTGCCGGTGTCACCGCTTACTATATCTTTCAGAACGTGGCCCTCATCCACTCCACCGCCTCCAACACGGGGGTCATCACCGCCTCTTCCCCCCTCTTCACCGCCCTGATCCTGTGGTTCTTTGGACGGCGGGTGAAGCTGACCCCCCTCTTCTTCCTGGGCTTCTTCCTGTGCATCGGCGGTGTGTTCGCCATCTCCTTCAACGGGGGCGGCACCGGCCTGCATCTGCTGGGGGACACCTTCGCCCTGGCGGCTGCCATCGCCTGGGGCGTTTACTGCGTCCTCATCCTGGGGGCGGAGGGCTCCGGCCTCACCGAGGCCCAGCTGACCCGAAAGGTCTTCTTCTGGGGTACCCTTCTCACCGTGCCCTTTGCTCTGGTCCTGGGAGACCCCGTTCCCCTGGAGACCTTCACCCAGGGGGGCCTCCGATTCTGGGGAAACCTCCTCTATGCCGCCTTCGGCTCCTCTGCCCTGTGCTACCTCTTCTGGGGAAAGGCCATCAACCTCATCGGGTCGGTGACCACCAGTGTGTATCTCTACCTCATCCCGGTGGTGTCGGTGATCGGCTCCGCCCTCATCCTCCACGAGCCGGTGAACTGGATCACCGTGGCTGCCATCGCCGCCATCCTCATCGGTCTGGTGTTCTCCCAGAAGGGGAATAGGCCGGTGTGAGGAAGGGTCCTTGTAGGGGCCGATGCCTTCATCGGCCCGGGGACGTGATAGGGTTGCTGCCAAGTTGGCGGGCGGATGTGGGCATCCGCCCCTACGAAATCGTTTTCATTCCCAGGGTATGCAAGCTGCCTGACGCAGTAAGGTCCGTTTCTTCCGAAACGGGCCTTGCCTTTTGCCTTCTTGCAAAAATCACGGAAAAATCCCCCCGTACAATTCCCCTTTTGGGCGAATTTACGGAGGTTTGAAAGTGCCGAAAAAAATGCCTGCAAAAAACCGGAAAAAGCAACGGTTTTCCTTGACATTTTTAGCCTCTCCCGTTAAACTTAGCCTGATTAAATTTACACCCCTTTCATTTTTGCATTACAGAAAAGGAGAACACAAACGATGGATTTTCAGGCACTGTATAACAGCAAGCTGACCACCGCTGAAGAGGCTGTCAAGGTCGTCAAGTCCGGCGACTGGGTCGATTACACCTGGTGCACCAGCCACCCCGTGGCACTGGATAAGGCTCTGGCTGCCCGCCAGAACGAGCTGGAGGACGTTAAGGTCCGCGGCGGCGTTACCATGTGGATGCCCGAGATCTGCAAGGCAGACGACGCCGGCGAGCACTTCGCATGGCACTCCTGGCACTGCTCCGGCATTGACCGTAAGATCATCGGCAAGGGCATGGGCTACTTCTCCCCCATGAGATATTCCGAGCTGCCCCGCTTCTACCGCGAGAACCTGGACCCCGTTGACGTTGTCATGCTGCAGGTTCCCCCCATGGACGAGCACGGCTACTTCTCCCTGTCCCTGGCTCCCTCTCACCTGGCTGATATGTGCGCTCGCGCAAAGTGCATCATCGTCGAGGTCAACGAGAACATGCCCTGGGTCTACGGCCTGACCGGCACCGAGCTGCACGTCAACGACGTCACCATGATCGTCGAAGGCGACAACCCCGACGTTGCTACCCTGGGCTCCACCGGCGCTCCCACCGAGGTCGACCTGGCTGTTGCTAAGCTGGTCGTCAACGAGATCCCCAACGGTGCCTGCCTGCAGCTGGGTATCGGCGGCATGCCCAACACCATCGGCTCCCTGATCGCACAGTCCGACCTGAAGGACCTGGGCGTTCACACCGAGATGTATGTTGACGGCTTCGTGGACATGGCTCTGGCCGGCCAGATCACCGGTAAGAACAAGGCAGTCGATCCCGGCCGTCAGGTCTTCGCATTCGCTGCCGGCTCCAAGAAGACCTACGACTACATGACCCGCAACCCCGACGTCATGGGCGCTCCCGTTGACTACACCAACGACGTCCGCGTCATCGCTCAGCTGGACAACTTCATGTCCATCAACAACTGCATCGACGTGGACCTGTTCGGCCAGGTCAACGCTGAGTCCGCAGGCATCAAGCACATCTCCGGCACCGGCGGTCAGCTGGACTTCGCAATGGGCGCTTACATGTCCAAGGGCGGCAAGTCCTTCATCTGCATGTCCTCCTCCATGACCGACAAGAACGGCAACCTGAAGAGCCGTATCGTCCCCACCCTGACCCCCGGCTCCATCGCCACCGACCCCCGTACCTGCGTCCACTACCTGGTCACCGAGTACGGCATCGTCAACCTGAAGGGTGCCAACGTCTGGGAGCGTGCAGCTAAGATCATCTCCATCGCACACCCGACCTGCGTGACGACCTGATCAAGGACGCAGAGAAGATGGGCATCTGGAGACGTTCCAACAATCGCTAATTGTTTTTCGGTTACTGCTTGACCCAACTTTGACTTTTAAGGACCTCGGACCTGTGTCCGGGGTCCTTTTTACTATGCTGCGTAAGTTCCATATCACTGCGTTACAATCCCCCAGTCTTTTGCCTGCGGCAAAATCCAGCCCCCTCGTCAGAGGGGGCTATAAAATTGCCGCAGAGAGAGGCACCAAGTACAAAGCCTGTCATTGCGAGGAGGGACTGGGGCCCCCCGG
>JAFVUT010000002.1 GCA_017502545.1 Ruminiclostridium sp. | reverse complement strand
CCTCCAGAGTATGCCCGTCACCCTCCTCACTGTCCTCTTCCTGGGGGTGGGGTATCCCATCTGCACCATCGGCCCCTCCATCTGGGCCAACGACATGAGTTCCTCCGACCGGTACCCCACGGTGGTCCGGCGGCTGCAGGTCATCTACGCCGGGGGCGCTCTGGTCTTTGCCAGCGTGCCCGGCATCCTGGCCGACCACTTCGGGGGGTATATCTCCGCCTATGTCCTCTTCTCTGGGGCCATGGCCCTGACCCTGGTGTGCGTGGCGTTGGCCTACCGGGAGAATGGGAAACGATAACGCAACATAAAAAGATCCGCATCGCATAAGCGATGCGGATCTTTTTATTTGAATCAGGTTTCTTCCTCTTCGGCGTACACGCCGCCGGGGCGGTCGAAGTCCGGCAGGACGAAGGTGCCCACCAGGAAGGTCAGGGAGTAGATGGCGGTGAAGATCATGGCGGCGAACCAGCCGGTGGTGTTCACCAGCCGGACCACCCAGGCGTACACCAGCATCTGCAGGCTGTAGGCGGCGGCCCAGTAGATGGTGAGGATGACGGCCACCTTCTGGGGGGTGGCCCCGGGCAGCTTGGTGGGCAGGGTGAAGAGGGAGGGGGTGGAGATGAAGACCACAAAGCCCAGGCAGATGGCCGATGCGGTGGCAATGGCCGGGGACTTGGTCAGGATCATCAGGAAGAAGAGGGCAGACTGGGCGATGCCCGAGAACCGGAAGAGGTAGATCTGCCGCTTGAGCCTGTTGGAGAGGATGATGCCGATGATGGTGCCGGGGATGCCCGTCAGGGCGATCATCATGGAGATGAACTGGGAGTCCACGGTGAAGTCGGGGTTCAGGGGGAAGAGGTAGAGCATCACCGTGTAGAGGACCAGACGGCCGGTCATGGTCAGCAGGAACTGGTAGAGGAAGGGCTCCTTGAAGCCGTCCCGGTAGGTGTAGACCTTGCCCTCCAGGCTCTCCTTTTTGGGTTCCTGGGGCTTGATGGGGTAGTCCCTGCCCACGATGAGCCAGGCCACCAGGAAGACCACGCTGAACACGCCGTAGAAGAGGACCACGGCCCGCCAGTCACCCAGCCAGGCCCGGACGGGGTTGATGGTCAGAAGGCCAATGAGGTTGCCGGTGTTGGGACCGGCGTTGTTCAGGCCGATAAAGAGGGAGTGCTGTCTGGGCTCGAAGCAGTAGACCACATAAGGGGTCATGCATATCATGAGAACGGCACCGCCGAAGCCCAGCAGGAACCGGGTCAGGACGAAGAAGTACAGCCCGGTGGAGAAGGCACCCGCCACCACGGCACAGATGAGCAGGCAGGAGAAGGCCACGGTCTTTTTGGGACCCAGCTTCACCAGGATCCAGGCGGCAATGAAGTTGCCCAGGATCTTGGCCAGGGAGATGGCATTGTTCACCGAGGAGGGGATGTCGGTGCCGCCGAACTCGGCCACCATGTCGGGGGTCACGATGGAACCCACCATCCAGGAGGCGCTGAAGAAAGAGTAGGCCAGGAAGAGCAGGATCTCAATGGCGAGACCCCGGCGGTGGCTGATGACCTTGGGCTCCATGGGAGGGCCTCCTTTCAAAAGTGACAAAAACGGTCACGAAAAGATTCCTGTTTTCCTACAGTTTACACCGATCTGTCGGTTACGTCAAGGAAAAGCCGTCCAAATCCCGAAATTGGGACAGATGGACTCCGTCGTCCAATTTCTTTTTGAAACGTGTACGTTTTCGTACACGAAACCCGGTTTTTTCCCTGTTAGTAGAGACTACTTTAAGGAGGGAAAACCCATGAAAAAATTCTATGACCTCATCGACGTGAAGAGCATCGTCACCCTGGCCATGACCGGGGCCCTCATCGCCCTGCTCTTCTGTCCCGGTGAGGTGAACGCCGAGGCCCAGAATCTCTTCTGCACGGCCTACGGCGCGGTCATCACCTACTTCTTCACCAAGCGGGAGAGAGGGGAGGTGGGGGCATGAGCCAGCCGGTGTCCTATCTCCAGACCGATCCCCGGTGGGGGAGCCTGGACTACTCCGCCCCGGGGGAGAAGACCGACATTGCCGCCTCCGGGTGCGGACCCACCGCCATGGCCATGGTCCTGGCCACCTGGGCCGACCCGGCGGTGACCCCGGCGACCGAGTGCGCCTGGGCTCTGGCCCACGGGTACAAAGCCCCCCATCAGGGGACATACTATGGGTACTTTGAGCCCGCCGGGGCCCGGTACGGTCTCCGGGTCACCCGGCTGAACTGGACCAATCTCTACGGCCAGACCAACAGCGCCTATCACGCCCAGGTGGGGGATGCGCTGGACCGGGGAGACCTGGTCATTGCCTGTATGGGCAAGGGGCTGTGGACCAGCTCCGGCCACTATGTGCTGGTGTGGAAGCGGGAGGGGAACGTGGTGTATATCAACGACCCGGCCTCCACCCGGTCTGCCCGGACCCGGGGGGACTGGAACTTGTTCCGTCAGCAGGTGAAATACTACTGGGTCATTGAGAAACCCCAGGGAAAGGAGGAAGATATGGAAGGATATGAGATCGTGCAGGCCCTCACCGACCGGGAGGCCTATGAGCTCCTGCAAAAGGCCCAGCGCTACGCCCGGACCCTGCCGGAGGCAGACTGGAGCAGGACCGAGGGCTGGTGGGAGAAGGCAGAAGAGGGGAAGGTCTTCTCCGGCGGCCCCGAGGCCCTGGCCAAGCGGAGCGAAGTGGCGGCTGTTTTGGGCAGATTGGGTTTACTGTAATCGGAAACAATAAGCTCCCCCTCCGGGGGAGCTGGCTGCGAAGCAGACTGAGAGGGCGGATCTCTGCCGATATGGGAATACCGCGGAAGAGCAGCCCTCTCCGTCACAGCTGCGCTGTGCCACCTCTCCCGGAGGGAGAGGTTTTTGGGCCGATGGCCACATCGGCCCGCCCCGGCCGGACTTTGCTATGCTGAAAGGGATTCCAACCAAAGGAGGATACCAATGGAAACAGGGAATGTGTATGGATATATTCGGGTCTCCAGTGTGGACCAGAATGAAGACCGTCAGCGGGTGGCCATGGCCCAGGCGGGGGTCCAGCCCCGGAACCTGTATATGGACAAACAGTCCGGGAAGGATTTCAACCGCCATCAGTATCGGCTGATGGTCCGCCAGCTTCGGCGGGGAGACCTGGTGTATGTGCTGAGCATCGACCGGCTGGGGCGGAACTATGAGGACATCCAGGACCAGTGGCGGGTCCTCACCAAAGAGATCGGGGTGGACATCTGCGTGCTGGATATGCCCCTGCTGGACACCCGGAACGGCAAGGACCTGATGGGGACCTTCATTGCCGATCTGGTCCTGCAGATCCTCTCCTTTGTGGCCCAGAACGAGCGGGAGAACATCCGCAAGCGGCAGGCCCAGGGGATCGAGGCAGCCAAGGCCCGGGGGGTGCGGTTCGGACGGCCCACCCGATCCCCGCCGGAGGAATTCATCCAGGTGGTGCGGGACTGGGAGGGGGAGAAGATCACCTTTCAGGAGGCCCTCCGCCGAACCGGGATGCAGCGGGCCACCTTCTACCGGCGGCTCCGGGAGTTCCGGGACACGGTGGGGGAGGAGAGAAGACGGTAAAGGGGCTGTTGCAAAATGCCACAGCCCCAGTGAAATTGAGCCTGTGGCTCAGTGAAATACGCTCGCAGCGTGTGAAATTCGGCCTGCGGCCGAGTGAAATTGCCCCTACGGGGCAGTTGTTGTGTCCCTGCGGGACCGATTGAACGCATTGGGGCCCGTTGCAAATTCGTTTTGCAACGGGCCCGGGAAAGAAAATAAGGTCTCAAAAGGTGTACCATTTGAGACCTTATTTTTGTACACCTGATTATATATCAAGACACAAAACTTCGCAAGGTTTTCTTGCGGATTTTATATATTTTAACAAAAGATATGCTGTATTTCCTTCATCGGAAAGAAGTCTCAAAAAGTACACTTTTTGGAATCGGTCCGACAAAAGGCCTTATGAAAAAACATTTGAAAAGGAGAACGAACCATGAAACAGAAAGGCAAACTGGCCGCCGCATTCGCTGCAGGCATCGTGGCTACCCTGATGGTGAGTATGCTGGTCATCCCCGGCTTCGCCGCCACCGTGGCCAACACCATCACCGTCTACACCGGCATCACCATCACCGTGGACGGTGAGGAGTTCATTCCCACCGATGTCAACGGCGATAAGGTGGAACCCATGCTGTACCAGGGCACTACTTATCTGCCCGTCCGTGCTGTGAGCAACCTCTTCGGCACCCCCATCGACTGGGACAACGACACCAAGACCGTGATGATCGGTGCACAGCCCGGCCAGGAGATGCCCCTGAACCTCTTCCCCATGGGAGAGACCTACACCGATGGCTTGTTCATGCTCACCGGCGAGGCTGCCAAGTTCACCAACGCAGCCGGCGAGGAGCGCACCCCCTTCAACCGCCTGGATGGCTCTGAGGAGTGGTGCGGCGCATACTACCAGCTGGACGGCAAGTACACCACCCTGAAGGGCATCTTTGAATCCTATCCCTTCGGCGACAACATGGACTCCCGCTTTGAACTGTGTGTCGATGTGATCCATCCCGACGGCAGCGTAGAGAATATCTTCGACGAGATAGTCCACCTGGGCGACCCTGCCATGGACGTGGAACTGGATATCACCGGTGCGTATGCGATCGCCATCTACGGCTACGGCCTGGACGACAACGGCAACGGTGCTTTCTATGACATTTCCCTGACCGCTGCTGAATAATGTTTGATTCCTACGAAAAAGAGACGCCTCGGCGTCTCTTTTTTTAGCCAGTGAAAGAACTATCGTTTGCAGGATTAGAAAAGGCTCCCCTTTAGAGGGGAGCTGTCACCGAAGGTGACTGAGGGGTGCTATCCCAACGATTAAATTGTCGTACCGGTACGACAGCGTACCCTTCAACCCCGCACCCCTCCGACTTCGGCTTCGCCGAAGCCACCTCCCCTCACAGGGGAGGCGCAGAAGGTTCAGCAACCCCAACTTCATTTACCTGCGTATCCGAAGTGCTGCCCGTAGGGGCCGATGCCCACTGCCTGCCCGCTGCCTGGAGGGTTTATCCTACGTGAGTCTGAGGGAGAGCCAAGAGAAAAAGCGGAGCCGTCAGGCTCCGCTTTTTAATATACTAAATTGTAAAGTTCCCAACACTTGCCGATCATCTCCGGGCGGCTGTTCTGGAAGGTCACCCGGCCGTCAGCCTGCCGCCGGGACAGCAGTCCGGCGGCCTCCAGCTGCCGTTTCAGCTGCCGGGCGGTGCCGTCGCTGCCGTCGATGATCTCCACCGGGCGGCCGAAATTCTTCCGGAGGGCCGACCGGACGAAGGGGTAGTGGGTGCAGCCCAGAACGATGTACTCCACGCTGCAGTGTCGGAAGGGGAGGAAGAGGGTCTGGAGGTAGTCGTCCATCACGCTGTCCTCCATGTGGCCCTGCTCCACCAGCTCGGCCAGCCCCTTGCAGGGCAGGGAGATCACGTTGGCCTCATGGCAGAAGGCAGCGGCCAGCTTCTGGTACTTGTCCTCCTGGATGGTGAGGGGGGTGGCCATCACCAGGACGGAGGAGGAGTTGTGGGCCTGGGCGGCGGGCTTCACCGCCGGCTCGATGCCGATGATGGGCAGATGGGGGTGCCTGTCCCGCAAAAGGGCGATGGCGGCGCTGGTTGCCGTGTTGCAGGCCACCACCACGGCCTTGACCCCCTGGTCCATGAGGTCCTCAATGGCCCGGATGGTCAGATCCCGGACGGTCTCCAGGGATTTTTCCCCATAGGGGGCGTTGACGGAATCCCCGAAGTAGAGGAAGTCCTCGTGGGGCAGCAGGGCTGTGCAGGCACGCAGCACGCTGATGCCTCCCAGGCCGGAGTCGAAGAAGCCAATGGGGCGGTCTTGCTTGTCCACACAGATCCCTCCTTTTCGTTTTTGGCTAGCCACTAGTATACCACTTTTTCCGCCGGGATGCCACAGGATTTTTCCAAAAGAACCTGCCTGAGGGTTTTCGCATATCCTGAGGTGAGGGCGGTGCCCTCCACCTCAAACCGCCGTTGGCGGAGAAAGGAAGCTATATGAAGCGTTATCAATGCGGCGGAACGGACCCCTTCTGGTGTGTCCGCCCGCCCCAGCCCTGTGCCCCTGCCTGTCCCCCGCCTCAGCCCCAGCCCGTGGGACCGGGCTGCCTGGGGTGCCATCCGGTCCCCTTCGTCCAGGGGGAGACCTACTGCGCCGGGCAGGTGGTCAGCTGGCAGGGGGTCCTGTACCGGGTGAAGACCCCTCGTCCTGTGGGCATCCCCGGCCAGTCCCCCGACTTTGTCCCTGCCGGGAACTGCTGCTGGGAGCCTCCCGTGGGTCCCACCGGCCCCACCGGCCCTGCCGGGATGCCCGGTCCTCAGGGTCCCACCGGACCCGTCGGTCCTGCCGGAGCCCAGGGTCCCGCTGGCCCTGCGGGTCCCACGGGGGCCACGGAAGAGAAAAAGGATGCGCAACCACGTGGGAGAAATGGGGAAAAAGGGCGAAATTTGGTGCACTTTTGGTGCAGATGATTTCGTAAAATATAAAGACCTCTGCCCGTCTGTATTTTCAGCAAACAGACGAGATTTTTTGCAAAGGGTGATGGGTATGAAGAAAGCCAGACTTGCCATCGTTTGGTTTTTGATTTTTATGGTTTTATTCTCCGCCGGGTCTATGATCCGCGGCAGTATTGAGAGAAATAAAGAGTGGGTCAACCCCTACCTGGACGTGAACGAGAGCCTTTGGAGCTACCAGTATATCACAGAGCTCAGCAAGGCCGGTGTCCTGCCTGAGGTGGATCAGTTCGAGCCCACCGTGGATGAGACCCGCGGCAATCTGGTCCTGTATCTGTACAACCTGGATCAGGGCGCCTTCAAGAAGCGGGAGAAGCTGGAGCCCACCGAGGAGCGGGAAGCCCCCACCTTCGAGGACGTGGAGAAGGACTCCGGTCTCTATGATGCCATCTGCTGGGCCTATGAGAACGGCCTGGCCTCCGGCAAGACCGAGACTACCTTTGGCCCCAACGATCTGCTGACCCGTGAGCAGGTGTGCACCATCCTGGCCCGGTTTGCCGCCATGGAGCAGATCCAGATGATCCAGGTGGTGGAGCCCAACCAGTTCAAGGATTCCCTGTACATTGAGGAATACGCCCGCAGCGGTGTCACCGCCTGCCAGCTGGCCGGTGTGGTCAAGGGCTATGACAACGGCTTCTTCTACCCCACCAACAATATGTCCCGCCAGGAAGTCTGTGCCGTCATCTACCGCATCATGAGCGCCGCCGAGACCGCCGTCCCCGAGGGGGCCCGTCTGGTGGACCTGACCCCCGGTGCCTACGATGACCTCTATAAGAACTATACCGACATCCCCTTCACTGCCCTGGTCCCCGCCTCTGAGGAGACCGGCCCCGTGTCCTTCTTCGACAAGGCGGTCTTCATCGGTGACTCCATCTCCGTGACCCTGGAGTCCTACTGCAACTCCACCGGCGCTCTGGGCAAGGCCCAGTTCCTGTGCGCCGGCAGCATGAGCCCCTCCAATATGCTCACCGGCCAGATCCTGCCCGAGTATCCCAAGGGCTCCGGCAACAAGCCTGCCATCGAGGAGAGCGTGGCCGCCAGCGGCGCCAAGGTGTGCTATGTGATGCTGGGTATGGACAACATCGGCTACGGTCTGGAAAAGTCCACCGGAGACTATGTGAAGATCCTGAACAACATCGCCGCCCGGAACCCCGATGTGCAGATCATCGTCCAGTCCGTCACCCCCATGACCGAGAACAGCAAGAGCTACACCGAAAAGCTCAACAACGACACCATCAACGCCTTCAACGAGCGGATGCTGGAGATCTGCCAGGAGAACCGGTGGTACTTCGTGAATGTGGCCCAGCGGTTCAAGGATGAGAACGGCTTCCTCATGGAGGAGTTCTGCAGCGACAGAGCCTCCATGGGTATGCACTTTACCTATGACGGTGCCAAGGTCTGGGTGGACTATCTGCTCAACCATATCCCGGAAGATCTTCTGTAAAGAGACAGAATTTTAAGAAATTATTCAGAATCAAACAGGGAAACCTGTGATAGGATAGGAGCATGACCGATCAGAAAAGGAGAATCCTATGAAACGAGAGAATCCTATGAAACGATACATATCTCTTGTGCTGACCCTCCTGCTCCTGTTCTCCCTGTGCGCCTGCAGCCAGACCTCTGACCCGGCAGAGCCGGAGGAGGAGTACCTGTCCGTTCAGGAACCGGAACCCCCTCAGGAGGAACCGGAGGAGGAACTGCCCCCCGTTTTCGAGCCGGTGGTCCCCGCCTCTGAGGCGGTGGCCGCCGACTGGTTCGCCGATGCGGCCTTCATCGGAGATTCTGTCTCGGTGATGCTGGAGTATTACAACAATGCCTACGGCACCCTGGGTCAGGCCGCCTTCCTCTGTTCCGAGAGCCTCAGCCCCGGCGGAGCCCTGTCCTATGCCGCCGGTCACGAGCGTCTGCCTGAGTACCCGAAGGGGTCCGGTCAGCGGCCCCGGCTGGAGGATGCGGTGGCATCCAGCGGCGCATCCAAAGTTTATGTGATGCTGGGCATGAATTGCATCGCCGGAGGTGTTGACAGGGCGTGTCAGGATTTGGTAACATTGATTGACACCATTCTGGAAAAGAATCCGGAGGTCACCATTCTGGTCCAGTCCGTTACCCCCATGACGGCGGACAGCCCCAGAGCGGATGCCGCTTTGAACAACGAGACCATCGCCCAGTACAACGCCAAGGTCCTGGCAGTCTGCCGGGAGCGGGAATGGTACTATGTGGACTCCCGTGAGGCCCTGTCCGACGAGGCAGGTTACCTGCGGGACGACTACAGCGGCGACAAAGCCATGGGGATCCACTTGAATTACAACGGTGCGGCGGCATGGGCGGACTACCTGCTGACCCACGTACCGGAAGCACTGAAGTAAAATAAAAAACACGAAGGATGTAGAGAAGCTATGAAACGTGTATTTGCCCTAATGCTGGCCCTGATGGCCCTGACCATGATGCTGACCCTGACCGCCTGCGGAGGCAATGACGAACCCGAAGAGACCACCGACCCCGCCCAGACCGAGACCGTGGATCCCGGCACCGAGGAGGGTACCGAGGTCACCGAGCCCGCTGCCGGTGCTGACCTGGCTGGCCTGATGGCCCAGATGATCTCCGACGCAGGCATCGCCGATTACATTGAGGTCCCTGCGGAGAACCTGTCCAATGTCTACGGCATCGATGCCGCCCAGGTGGTGAACGCTGCCGCATTCAACGCCATGACCGGCGGTGCATTCCCCGAGGAAGTGGTCATGATCCAGGCTGTGGACGAGGCTGCTGCCGCTGACATGGCCGCCAAGCTGGAAGGCCGTCTGACCTCCATCGCCGACCAGGCCGCCTCCTATGACCCCGCAAGCCTGGAGCTGGCTGAGAACTGCGACGTGGTCACCAGCGGTGTGTACGTTGGTCTGTTCTTCTCCAACCACTACGACGCCATGGTCTCTGCCTTCCAGAGCGCAGTGGGCTAACCAACCGAACGATAAAAACCACACTGCCGGACGATCCTCGGGACCGTCCGGCAGTATTCACGGGAGAGTATAACAAACTATGGTCTTTTCCAGTCTTCCTTTCCTGTTCCTGTTCCTGACGGTGGTGCTGCTGGTCAGCCACATCCTGCCGTTTAAGTTCCGGAACTTTTTCCTTCTGCTTGCCAACCTGGTGTTCTACGCCTACGGTGAGCCCATCTATATCCTCATCATGATCGGGTCCATCCTGGTCAACTATATCTGCGGCCTCCTCATCGGCAAGCAGTCCTCCAAGGGAGGAAAGCGTGCCGTTCTGGTGGTGGGCATCGTCCTGAACCTGGCGGCCCTGGGTGTGTTCAAGTATGCCGGCCTCTTTGTGGGGACCTTCAAGGATCTCACCGGCATCACCACCATCCCCGATGTGAACATTGCCCTGCCCATCGGCATCTCCTTCTATACCTTCCAGGCGGTGTCCTACCTGATCGACGTATACTGGCAGGACTGCGAGGCCTCCCGCAACTTTGTGAACTTCGCCTGCTACATCTCCCTCTTCCCCCAGCTCATTG
>JAFVUT010000094.1 GCA_017502545.1 Ruminiclostridium sp. | reverse complement strand
GTGGATACCGTAGGCAAAAACGAGAAGAAGATAGCGGAATATGTACGCAACCAGCTGCAGGAAGATGCACTGAGTGACCAGATTGGGTTGCGAGAATACTTTGACCCGTTTACGGGTGCGCAGGTAGATAAGGCATAAAAAATTCCCGCTTTAGCGGGGGCCCGAGAAAGTCAGCGGTTGGCGGACCGTTCAAGGGCCTTTAGGCTAAGCGGGAAATATGCCCCTATGGGGCTGGTGCAGGCCACCCGCTATGCGGGTGGTCCTGACTGAATTGGAATCAAAAACCGGCGTGCTTTTTGATGGCCGCAAAGGATTCATCGCTGATGATGTGCTCCATCTTGCAGGCGTCTTCGGAAGCGGTCTCCTCGCTGACACCAAGACGAATGAGGAACTGGGTCAGGAGGGTATGTTTTTCATAAATGTTTTCCGCCACACGGAGCCCTTCGTCCGTCAAAGCCAGATGGCCCTCTTTATTCACCGAGATATAGCCGCCAGACTTAAGCAGACCGATGGCACGGCTGACACTGGGCTTGGAAAACCCCATATATTCACTTACGTCGATGGAACGCACGGGTTTGCCGGTCTTAGACAGAACAAAGATGCTCTCCAGATACATCTGGCCGGATTCCTGTAATGCCATAGAATCGTCCTTTCCTACCGAGGTATTATGATTTATAAAACTAAGATAACATAAAAAAGGATACAATGCAATATGTAGTATCGCAAAAGGGAAGGTCAGAGTATCCCGGCAACCAAGTGCCCAATCTGGGAGCTTTTTATATTGCTCGGCTTGAAATCCAATGGGTTTCATCGTATAATAAGATGTTATTTTATACGTTTGTATTCTGCGCGTTTTATTGCGCGTTCATAAAATGGGAGGATCGACTCATGGCTATTACCCTGCAAGCATATCTGGACTCCATCAAGGCCAAACGCGTGGCCGTTATCGGCATCGGCGTTTCCAATACCCCCCTCATCAAGACCCTGCTGGGAGCAGGGATCTCTGTTACCGCCTGCGACAAGGCACCCAGAGAGAACTTCGGTCCCCTGGCTGACGAACTGGAAGGCCTGGGGGCAACCCTCTGCCTGGGTGAGTCCTATCTGGATGAGCTGGACCAGGACATCATTTTCCGCTCTCCCGGTATCCGCCCCGACATCCCGCCCTTCCTGGCAGCCATGGAGAAGGGGAGTACCCTGACCTCTGAAATGGAAGTCTTCTTCCAGGTCTGCCCCTGCAAGATCATCGCCGTCACCGGCAGCGACGGCAAGACCACCACCACCACCTTGATCTCTGAGATGCTGAAGAACGCCGGTTACACCGTCCATCTGGGCGGCAACATCGGCAAGCCCCTCCTGTCTGAGGCAGGGGAGATGAAAGAGACCGATGTGGCTGTTCTGGAGCTGTCCTCCTTCCAGCTGATGACCCTGGGAGCCAGCCCCGACATCGCGGTGTTCACCAACCTCTCTCCCAACCACCTGGACATCCACAAGTCCATGGAGGAGTACGCCCTGGCTAAGGAGAACATCTTCTCCCACCAGACCAGAGAGGGCATCGCCGTCTTCAATCGAGACAACGAGCTGACCAACGAGATGGCATCCCGCGCCCCCGGCAAGGTCCTGCAGTTCAGCCGCCGGGAGGCCCTGGACAACGGTGTTTATGTGGAGAAGGACCGTATCGTGGTGGCAATGGCTGGCCAGCGCCGGGAACTCTTTGACCCTGAACGCATCCTGATCCCCGGTCTGCACAACGTGGAGAACTATCTGGCCGCTATTGCGGCAGTACAGGGGATGGTCTCAGATGAAGTCATCCTTCACACGGCAGAGAACTTCCCCGGGGTAGAACACCGCATCGAGCTGTGCCGTACCCTCAACGGTATCCGATTCTACAACGACTCCATTGCCTCCAGCCCCACCCGTACCATCGCCGGTCTGCGCTCCTTCAAGCAGAAGGTCATCCTCATTGCCGGCGGCTACGATAAGAAGATCCCCTTCGATATTCTGGGTAAGGAGGTCCAGGACCGGGTCAAGACCCTGGTTCTCACCGGCCACACTGCTGACAAGATCTATCAGGCCGTGGTGGACTGCGAGGGCTATCAGGAGGGTCAGCCTGCCATCATCCGGGAGGATGACTTCAAGACTGCCGTCCATGCGGCTTATCAGGCGGCCGAAGAAGGGGATATCGTCATTCTGTCTCCCGCCTGCGCCTCCTTTGACCACTTCAAGAACTTTGCTCAGCGGGGTCAGATCTTCAAGGCTATTGTCAACGAGCTGCACTAAGGAGAACGAGTATGGATATCAAAGCAAGTCTGGCGGCGCTGTCCACCGCTTCCGGCCCCTCCGGGCGGGAGCGTTCAGTGGATGAACAGGCATTGACCCTCATAGAAGCTGACTGGGGATTTACCCAGACCAGCATGGACCGATTCGGTAATGTTATTGCAGTCCGCCCCTGCGGAAAGCCCAACGCAAAAAAAGTGGTGATCGACGCTCACCTGGACGAAGTGGGTCTTCTCATCACCGGTGCAGAGGATGGCTTTCTCCGTTTCCGCTCTGTGGGTGGAGTGGACCCCCGGATGCTTCCCAACCGGGAGGTCACCCTTCTCACCGAGCCCCCATCCTTCGGCCTGATCGCCGTCCTGCCCCC
>JAFVUT010000093.1 GCA_017502545.1 Ruminiclostridium sp. | reverse complement strand
TCGGCTGCGCCGGTGGACAGGCCCAGAGGCATATCGAACTCCTCATCGGGCAGGTTCATGAAGTCGATGCCCATGGCCTTGATCATGTCGCCCAGCTCACGGGTAGTGAGGACGGCGTCCACGTTGGGCAGGCCGTCGTTGGACAGCTCGGGGCGGGCGCACTCGGTCTTCTTGGCGGTGCAGGGCATGATGGAGACCACATACATATCCTCGGGCTTCTTGCCGATCTTCTCGGCATAGTAGCTCTTGATGACGGCACCGAACATCTGATGGGGGGACTTGCAGGAGGACAGGTGGTCCAGGTCCTCGGGGAAGTTGTGCTCGATGAACTTGATCCAGCCGGGGGAGCAGGAGGTCATCATGGGCAGAGCGGCCACACCGCCGGTGAGGACTTCCTTGATACGGCTCAGGAACTCGGTGCCCTCTTCCATGATGGTCAGGTCGGCGGCCCAGTTGGTGTCAAAGACCTCGTCGAAGCCCATGCGGCGCAGGGCGGCTGCCAGCTTGCCGGTCTCGGAGGTGCCTGCGGGCTGGCCGAAGCACTCGGCGATGCCCACGCGGACAGCGGGAGCGGGCTGGACCACTACGTACTTGTTGGGGTTGTTCAGGGCCCGCAGGACGCGGTCCTTGTGGCTGGTCTCCTTCAGGGCGCCCACGGGGCAGACCACAGTGCACTGGCCGCAGTAGGTGCAGTCGGTGCTGCCGATGGGCAGGTTGAAGGCGGGGGAGATGACGGTGTCGAAGCCGCGGTTGGCAGCGGTCAGGACAGAAGTGGTCTGGATCTTCTGGCAGACGCTGACGCAGCGGCGGCACAGGATGCACTTGTTGGGGTCACGGGTCAGGGACTCGGACACGTCGATGGGGTTCAGGGAGCGCTCGCCCTCGTAGTGGGAGGCGTCCACGCCCAGCTCACGGCCCAGAGCCTGGAATTCGCAGTCCTGGTTGCGGTTGCAGGTCAGGCACTGCTTGTCGTGGTTGGAGAGCAGCAGCTCATACATGGTCTTGCGGGCCTCCAGCACACGGGCGTTGTTGGTGTTGATGACCATGCCGTCCTTGGCTTCCACCATGCAGGAGGCCTGCAGGTTCTTGGCGGGAGGGCTGACCTGCTCCACCACGCAGATACGGCAGGCGCCGTACTTATGGATGCCTTCCAGATAGCACAGCTTGGGGATGTGAATGCCGTTGAGCTCCGCGGCCTGCAGGATGGTGCTGCCGGCGGGAGCTACGCATTCTTTCCCGTTGATGGTGAGTCTGATATCTGCCATTTCACTTACCTCCTGTCGCAACGCAGGCAGCGGCTGGCCTCTGCACGGGCATCCAGCTCGTGCATGCCCAGGTTACGCTCGACGAAGCTGCCGACTGCTTGTTCCGCCTCGATCTGTCTGGTCAGGAAGCGGTTGTGAGGAACGATGTCGCCCTCGATGTGATAGTCAGTGATCTCCTGCTCAAAGCCCTTGTCCAGGATGCCGGAGCCGCCCAGGTACTTGTCGATGCCGGATGCGGCCACCTTGGCCTCGTACACGGCGTTGACGATGTCCTTGGGACCGCGGTGTGCGTCGCCGCCAACGAAAACGCCGGGCATAGAGGTTGCCTGGGTGTAGCGGTCAGCCACGACACGGTCGCCGTTGAGCTTGATGCGGCCCTTGAAGAAGGCGGTGTCGGGAGTCTGGGAGATTGCGGGGATGACCACGTCGAACTCTTCCACGTAGGACTCGCCGCTGGGAACGGCCTTGCGGCGGCCGGAGCTGTCGAACTGACCCAGCTTCTGCTTCATGACGCAGATGCTGTTGAGCTTGCCGCCAATGCCGATGAACTCGGTGGGGTTGGACAGGGTGCGGATCTGCACGCCCTCTTCCAGAGCGTCCTTGATCTCAACCTTGTCTGCGGGCATATCTTCCTCGGTACGGCGGTAGAGCATGATGACTTCCTTGGCACCCAGACGCAGAGCGGTACGGGCGGAGTCGATGGCGGTGTTGCCGCCGCCCACCACGGCCACCTTCTTGTCGGTGAAGTCCAGGTCCTTCTGGAGCCACACCCGCTTGAGGAAGTCCAGGCCGTGGTACACGCCTTCCAGGTCCTCGCCGGGGATGCCCATATGCAGGGTCTTCTGGGCACCGATGGCGATGAAGACGGCGTCGTAGTTGTCACGGAGGGCGCGGAAGGAGATGTCCTCGCCGACCTTGGTGTTGCAGATGATGTTCACGCCGGTCTTGACGATGTGGCCGATCTCACGCTCGATGATGTTCAGAGGCAGACGGTAGTCGGGGATACCGAAGGTCATGATGCCGCCGGGACGGCTCTCTGCCTCGTACACGTCCACGTGGTAGCCCAGGCGGGCCAGGTAGTAGGCGCAGGTCAGGCCGGAGGGGCCGGAGCCGATGATGGCCACGGTCTTGTCGATCTTCGTCTTGGGCTTCAGGTCCTCGTCGGAGGGGAAGCCGTGGGCGTAGGCCCAGTCGGTGGCGAAGCGCTTGAGCTCGCAGATGTTCATGGACTCATCCACGCTGCCGCGGCGGCAGCGGCTCTCACAGGGATGGGTACAGACACGGCCGCAGATGCCGGAGAAGGGATTGTCTCGCAGCATGATGCGGGCGGCGCCCATGTAGTCGCCGGTGGCGATAAGGCTCATGTAGCCGGGGATGTTGATGCCGGCGGGGCAGGTGTTCTCGCAGGGGCTGGAGACCAGCTCGTTGCAGACGCCTGCGGTGCAGCGCTTCTCGATGATGTGCTCTTCGTACTCATCACGGAAGTACTTCAGGGTGGACAGAACGGGGTTGGGAGCGGTCTGGCCCAGGCCGCACATGGCGGTGTCCTTGATGATGCCGCCCAGGTGCTCCAGGGTCTCGATGTCGCTCTTCTTGCCCTGGCCTGCCACGATGCGGTTGAGGATCTCCAGCATGCGCTTGGTGCCCACGCGACATGCGGTACATTTGCCGCAGGATTCCTCCTGGATGAAGTCCAGGTAGAAGCGGGCGGTGTCCACCATGCAGGTGTCCTCGTCCATGACGATCAGGCCGCCGGAGCCCACGATGGAGCCCAGAGCTGCCAGGGATTCGTAGTCCAGGGGGGTGTTGATGTTCTCCGCGGTGATGCAGCCGCCGGAGGGACCACCGGTCTGGGCGGACTTGAACTTCTTGCCGTTGGGGATGCCGCCGCCGATGGAGTAGATGACCTCGGACAGGGGAGTGCCCATTGGGACCTCCACCAGACCGGTGTTGACGATGTTGCCGGACAGGGCGAAGACCTTGGTGCCGGGGCTCTTCTCGGTGCCGAACTGGCGGAACCAGTCTGCGCCGTTGAGCATGATGGCGGGCACGGTGGCCAGGGTCTCCACGTTGTTGATGATGGAGGGCTTGCCGAAGAGGCCGCTCTGGAAGGGGAAGGGGGGCTTCTGTCTGGGCTCGCCGCGCTGACCCTCGACGGATGCCAGCAGGGCGGTCTCCTCGCCGCAGACGAAGGCGCCTGCGCCGATGCGGATCTCGATGTCGAAATCGAAGCCGGAGCCCATGATGTCCTTACCCAGCAGGCCTTCCTCCCGGGCCATTCTCATGGCATCCTCCAGACGGTGGATGGCGATGGGATACTCGGCACGGATGTAGACAACGCCGTGGTTTGCGCCGATGGCGTAGCCGCCAATCAGCATACCTTCAATGACGCTGTGGGGGTCGCCTTCAAAGACGGAGCGGTCCATGAATGCACCGGGGTCGCCTTCGTCGGCGTTGCAGATGATGTACTTTTCGTCGCCGGGCTGGTTGTAGGCTGCCTCCCACTTCACACCGGCGGGGAAGCCTGCACCGCCGCGGCCCCGCAGACCGGACTTCTTCATCTCTTCGATGACTTCGATGCGGTCACCCTTTTCCAGGATGCGGGCCAGGGCCAGATAGCCGTCCTTGGCCACGTAGCTGTTGATGCAGTTGACGTCGATCAGGCCGCAGTTGCGCAGGGCGATACGGACCTGGTCACGGAAGAAGGCCACATCCTTGATGTTGGCCACACGCTTCTTCTGGACGGAGTCGTAGAAGGTGTACTCATTGACGGGCTGGCCGCCGATGAAGTGCTTCTTCACCACGTCCTTGACCCGCTCGGGGGTCATTTCGGTGTAATAGGTCTCGTCGGGCAGGATGTACACGACGGGGCCCACGGCGCAGGTGCCCATGCAGCCGCGCTCGATGACGGCAACACGGTCGGACAGACCGCAGGCTTCCAGCTCCTCCACCATGGCGTCACGGACAGCCTTACAGCCGGAGGACACGCAGCCGGTGCCGTAGCATACCAGGGCCAGATAGTCGTACTGACCGATCTTTTCCTGATAGGCTTCCTTCATGGCCTGAAGGTCAGCAATGCTTCTGATCATGCGTCAGCACCTCCTTCGTTGATCTCTTCGGCATCTTCGTACAGAGACAGGATGCCCTTGAGCTTGGCAGGAGTGACCTGCTTGTAGACATCGTCGTCGATCATGATGGCAGGAGCCAGACCGCAGGCACCGATGCAGCGGACGATCTCGAAGGTGAACTGGCCGTCCTCGGTGGTGCAGCCAACTTCCACGTTCAGGTTGCGCTTGATGGCGTCAACCACCTTCTGACCGCCGCGGACATAGCAAGCGGTGCCCTGGCACATACGGATGGTGTGCTTGCCCTTCTTCTGGGTGGAGAAGAAGGAATAGAAACTGACAACGCCATGGATCTCAGAGACAGGGATGTTCATCTTGCGGGCGATGAACTCCTGCAGTTCCGGGGGAAGGTAACCGTAGATCTCCTGAGCTGCGTGCAGCACCATGATCAGGCTGCCTTCCTTGTCCTTGTATGACTCGATCACTTGAGCGATCTCTGCATACTTCTCTTCGTCGGTCTGGCCGTGCACGTGGTCGTGCTCCTGGGCCAGCTTTTCCAGACTCAGACTCATAAGGCTCTCTCCTTTACAATAGAATCGCATATTTCAGCACCCGGCGGGAGGGGAGACCTCCGCCGGTCCAGTGGATGGGGGATCGCAGGTGGATGGGGATACTGTACAGATGACCGACAAGGAGCGGGCCTGTCGGTCATTCGGGGCAGGAGACCGGCAACAAGAGGGGGCCTGCCTCTGCCGTGTGAAAAATGCAAAAGCAGGTGGGGTCATCTTGCATGAGGGAGTATCCTGAAACATCCATATGCTGCTACAATAGCAAGTATATAATACATCGAAACGTTCTTTTTGTCAATCAATGCAAAAAAGGGGGAAATCGAATATTTTGGGGAGAAAACGGTGGAAAAAGTGGAATAATACAGGGGGTTTTCCTTCTTTGGGGAAGGATATAAGATTATTTAATGGAAAATAAAGAATTTTTTGAAAAAAGGGAAGAAAACTTTTTTGAAGGGGAGGTGTCATTTCCGGGCATTTGGGGCAGAAATGAAGGAGAAAGTGACATGACAAGTCAGTGTTTACTGCTGTAAAGTGGGAGAAATCCTGCATATGGGAGCAGCTGCCTGGGGCAGCTGCTCCGGTGAAATTGAGCCGATGGCTCAGTGAAATACGCCTGGGCGTGTGAAATATGGCTTCGCCATGTGAAATTGCCCCGTTGGGGCAGTTGTGGTGTCCCTGTGGGACGGATCAAAAAAAGAGCGTGCCCAAAGGCACGCTCTACAGAGTAACCAAAAACCTCGTAGAGTTTCGCCACCGCAGTGGCGAAATCAAGTCAAGTACGTTTTCTGGCGCGACATGTGCGTGCCGGAAAACACTTCTCGGCCTGCAAACGTGGAAATTGTGTGCTCCAGGCGCACAATTTATGCGATGCAGCAGGCCGCAATCCCCTGTGTCGGAAAAGGCTTCGCCTTTTTCGACAGGCTAAAGAGCGTGCCCAAAGGCACGCTCTCAAGATCAGAGATTCAACAGCTGGTTTTTCTTCGCCTCGTAATCCTCGGGGGAGATGAGGCCCTCCTCCTGGAGCTCCTTGTAGGTCCGCAGGAGGGCGGAGAGTTCCTGGGGAGGCAGGTCCCGGGCCGCAGTCCGGACGGGCGGGGCAGGCTCGGAGAACCGGTTGAACTTGTCCTGCATGAGGATGGGGGGCAGGAGGGGGACAAAGAAGGCCATCACCAGGCACAGGACCCCCAGGTCACAGGGGATCCCCAGGTCGGCTGCCTGGACATCGGTCCTGCGTGCACTCTGGTAGACCCAGTAGATCAGGTAGAAGGGCACGAAGATGCACAGCAGCAGCTGGTTGGTGGGGTTCCGGTCAGAAAAGTCCCGGGTGTCGTTCAGGAAGCCGGTGGTCCGGTAGATCCAGATGGCGTACCACACACCGAAGGTGAACAGGAGCAGGAGGATGTGCTTGAGCATATCGCACCGGCCGTCCCATACCTTGGGCTGCCAGGTGGGCAGAGGCTCCCGGGGCTCTTCCCCCTCAGCCACAGGGACGGAGGGCTCGGTCGGCGCAGGCTGGGGCTCCAGGTCCTGCATGGGGTTGCCGTCGGGGAAGACCACGGTGAGGGCCATGAGGAAGTACAGGCCCACCACCAGGATGTTGGACAGGAAGGCCATCACGTGCATATAGGCCAGGGTGGCCAGCAGGGCAGCCACAAAGGCCAGGATCCCCGGCAGGAACCACAGGGTCTCGGTGACCGGCTGGTGCTTTTTCAGGGCCTCCACATAGGGGCAGGCGGCCCAGGCGGTGAGGACCAGAGCGGCCAGGAAGAAGCACAGGTTGGACAGGATGTGGGCGGCCCACACACCGGTGTAGGAGGCGGTGGCCAACTGGATGGCCGCGGCCAGGGCCAGCCCCGCCGGAGCCAGGTACAGGAGCATATCCCGCCGGTTCAGGAAGAGGACCACGGCGAAGAAGACATAGGCGGCGAAGGTCACCAGGTCGCTGAAGGAGGCCAGGAAGGACTGGCCAGCCATCAGGCCCCGGGCCAGGGAGGTCAGCTGGGTGAGGGCGGCCAGACAGAGGAGGATGGCCGTAATGAGGGGAACAGGCGCAACGGAACGATGGTTCATGGCGTCAGATCCTTTCTGTTTTTGTGTAGTATTATCATAGCGGAAAGAGGGTGGGGGTGTCAAGGACAGGGATCAGACCTTCTTCTCCAGGCAGACCAGGTTCACCCCGGGGATGCCGTTGAAGAGGCAGGGGACCACGCCCACCTCGGCGTAGCCCAGGCCCTTGTAAAGGCTTCGGGCCACGGTGTTCCGGACGTTGGTGTCCATCCGGAGATAGGGACAGCCCATATCCCGGGCCATGTCCTCGTAGAAGGCCACGAAGGCCTTGCCGTACCCGCCACGGTTCAGATGGGGGTCCACCACCAGGGTGTGGAGGACTAATATTTCCTCGTCGGAGGCCTCCCACTGCCACTGGGCGTTGGCATACTCCGGGACCTGCTCCTGGTTGATCTTGGCGGCGGCTACAATGACGC
>JAFVUT010000092.1 GCA_017502545.1 Ruminiclostridium sp. | reverse complement strand
CCGATGGTGTCGTGCTTGTCCATGAGGATGGCCAGCTTCACCTTGGTGCCGCAGCCGTCGGTGCCGGAGACCAGCACGGGATCCTCCATCCCTGCCACAGGCAGACCGAAGCAGCCGCCGAAACCGCCCACATCATCCAGGCAGCCCTCATTGCGGGTGCGGGCAATGTGGGTCTTCATCAGCTCTACCGCCTTATAGCCAGCGGTGATATCCACGCCTGCTGCGGCGTAGCTCTCAGATCTGGAATGCTGCATAATAAAAACCTCTCTTTCAAAATCCTTCTTATATCGTTCTCACGGTTTGTGTTTACTCTTCGTATTTTTCGCCGGTCCAGCAATAGGTACACAGCTGGCACCGGGGCAAGCCGATGGCTTCCACCATGCCGTCCAGGGTCTGGAAGTCCAGACTGGTGAAGTGCATCTCCTTGCAGATGATCTCCCGGAGCTTCTTACCGCGCTCGGTGCGGCCGTCGGCATACTCCTCTGCATACTTGATGCCCTCTTCCCCTTCCAGGTCCTCGATGATCCGGCGGGCGATGAGTTCCTTCTCGGACTTGCTGCTGGAGAAGTTCAGGTAGCGGCAGCCGAAGATGATGGGCGGGCAGGCAGAACGGATGTGGACCTCCTTGGCCCCGTTCTCGTAGAGGAACTCCACGGTCTCACGGAGCTGGGTGCCGCGGACGATGGAGTCGTCCACCATCAGGAGCTTCTTGTCCTTTATGAGCTCGTGAACGGGGACCTGCTTCATCTTGGCCACCATGTTCCGTTCCTTCTGGTTGGTGGGGGTGAAGCTCCGGGCCCAGGTGGGGGTGTACTTGATGAAGGGGCGGCCAAAGGTCTTTCCGCTCACATTGGCATAGCCGATGGCGTGGGGGGTGCCGGAGTCGGGCACGCCGCTGACGATGTCCACCTCCTGGGCCACACCGTTCTCCTTGTCGGTCCGGGCCAGGATCTCGCCGTTGCGGTACCGCATCATTTCCACGTTGGAGCCGTGGTAGGTGGAGTTGGGATAGCCGTAGTAGGTCCACAGGAAGGCGCACATCTTCATGTTGTCCCGGGGCGGGATGATGGTGCGCCAGCCGTCGGCGGTGATCTCCACCACCTCGGCGGGGCCCAGCTCATACTCGTCCTGATAGCCCAGCTTCTGGTAGATGAAGGACTCGAAGGCCACGCAGCAGCCGTCCTTGTCCTTGCCGATGTGGATGGGCAGTCGGCCCAGCCAGTCACGGCCGGCCAGGAGGCGGTCCTTCATCATAATGAGGGTGGACACCGTGCCCTGGATGCGGTCCTGGGCGTAGTGGATGCCCTCTTCGATGGTAGGCTTCTGGCTGATGAGGGTAGCCACCAGCTCGTTGGAGTTGACCCGGCCGCTGCTCATAGCCTCGAAGTGGCCGTCGTTGCCCTCCAGGAACTCCTTGATGAGCTCCTCCTCGTTGCGGATGTTGCCGATGACGCAGATGGCATACATGCCGTGGCGGGACCGGACCAGCAGGGGCTGGGGATCGGTGTCACTGATGGAGCCGATGCAGACGTTGCCCCGCATCTTGGACACCACGTTGTCGAACTTGGTGCGGAAGGGGGTATTTTCAATGTTATGGATCTCACGCTGGAACCCGTCTTCGGGATGCCAGGCGGCCATGCCGCCCCGGCGGGTGCCCAGGTGGGAGTGGTAGTCGGTACCAAAGTAAATGTCGATCACGATGTCTCGCTTGGAGATCGCGCCGCAAAAACCACCCATAATGATTCCTCCGTTCGTTGAAAGATCGCTGGGTCAGAGCTCAGCTGTTAAATTTTGCCTCAATGGCAGCATTCTTTTCCAGGACCTTCCGGGACTCAGCGGCTCTGGACTGGCGGAGCTTCTCTGCCAGGGCTTCGTCGGAGACAGCCAGGATCTGGATGGCCAGCAGGGCCGCATTGGCAGCACCGTCGATGGCCACGGTGGCCACGGGGATGCCGGTGGGCATCTGGACGGTGGACAGCAGGGCATCCAGGCCGTCCAGGGTAGAGGACTTCACAGGGATGCCGATGACGGGCAGGACCGTGTTGGCGGCCACTGCACCTGCCAGATGGGCTGCCTTGCCGGCGGCGGCGATCAGCGCACCAAAGCCCTTCTCGTGGGCGGTGCGGGAGAACTCACCGGCCTGCTCGGGGGTGCGGTGGGCAGAATAGACATGGACCTCGTAGGGCACGCCAAACTCCTTGAGCTTGTCGATGGCCTTTTCCACGACGGGCAGATCGCTGTCGCTGCCCATGATGACACCTACTTTTTTCATAGTTTACCATCCTCTCTGTTGATTACTCACGGTGAATACTTTTTAACAATGCGAAAAAGGGCAGTCCAATTCCTCTTTGTGAAAATTGAACTGCCCAGACGGTCGGCTAACATACGTCTTTTTGCTCCCCTGTGGTTCCACCACTTCCGTCAGTCACAAAAAGCCTTTATTCTCTTCTTGGTCGTTAAGTGAGTATTTTATCTCGAAAATATTATACTATAGTATGTCCGGTTTCGCAAGTCAAAGAATGACCGGATTTCATCTTTTCCTCTGTGAAATCTACCCTTTAACTCGGATAAAAAACATCCGCAGGACGATTATGTCCCACGGATGTAAATTTCTGGTATTCAGCTGAGGTCGGCATGGCAGCTTCCCGTGCCGCAGGTGCAGCCACCGGACTTGGCATGGGCACAGGCTCCGGCAGCAGAGCAGCCAACGCACTTGACGCCGGCCTTCTTGGCCCGGACGATGTAGCGGATGGCAAAGCCAACCATGGCGATGATGATAACAGCAACAATGAAATCGACCATACAGATTCCTCCTTCTTTCCTTATGCCTTCAGGGCATATTCTGCGGCCACTTCCCTGTTGGCCTTATGGATGAGCCAGACCACGATGCCAGCCATGACCAGGACAGCAATCAGGCCGGGGATGAAGCCGGTGCCCACAGCGCCGGTGGTGGCCAGGGTGCCGATCTGGTAGACCAGGAAGGCCACAGCATAGCCGGTGCCGAACTGGAGGGCGATGCCGCCCAGAAGCCACTTCTTGCTCTTGATCTCGGAGTTCATGGCACCCATGGCTGCGAAGCAAGGGGGAGTGAACAGGTTGAACATCAGGTAGGCCAGGGCGGCAACCTGGGTCAGACCCATAACAGCGGCCACGTCGGAGGCCCCGGAGACCAGGACCAGTTCGTCGGTGTTGATGAAATTGGTGATGCCGTAGCAGACAGCCAGGGTACCCACCACGTTCTCCTTGGCGATGAAGCCGGTGACGGCTGCAGCCGCCAGCTGCCAGGCGCCAAAGCCCAGGGGGATCAGCAGGATGGCAACGGGAGAGGCGATGGAGGCCAGGATGGAGGTGTGCTCCATGCCCTCCTCCACCAGCTGGAACTGCCAGTTGAAGGACTGCATGATCTGGACCACGGTGTTGCACACCAGGATGATGGTACCGGCCTTGATGATGTAGGACTTGGCACGCTCGCACATGGACAGGAAAGCTCTCTTCAGGGAGGGTGCCTTGTACTCAGGCAGCTCCATGATAAAGAAGGACTTACGGCCCTTGTGGCCCGCGATCTTGTTGACCAGCAGGGCACCGAAGAAAATCAGGGCGATGCCCACAAAGTACATGAGGGTGCCCACCCAGGCGGCATCTGCAAAGAAGACACCGGCGAAGAGGGCGATGACGGGGAGCTTGGCACCGCAGGGCATGAAGGGTGCCAGCATGGCGGTAGCGTTACGCTCCCGCTCGTTGCGGATGGTGCGGGCGGCCATGACGCCGGGGATGGCGCAGCCGGTGGTGATGACGAAGGGGATGACCGACTTGCCGGAGAGGCCCACCTTCTTGAAGATGGGGTCCAGGACCACAGACACACGGGCCATGTAGCCAAAGTCCTCCAAGAGGGCCATCAGGAAGTACATGACCATGACCAGAGGCAGGAAGCCGATGACGGCACCCACGCCGCCGATGATACCGTCCACCAGCAGGGCGTACAGCAGGGGGTTGGCGTCAGCCATGAGGCCGCCCACCCAGCCCTGGAAGGACTCGATCCAGCCAACCAGGGTGTCGGCGATCCAGGGACCCACCGTAGCCTGGGACAGGTTGAACACGGCGAACATGACACCGGCAAAAATGAGGATACCGGCAAACTTGTTGGTGAGGATCCTATCCAGCTTGTCGCCCTTGGTCTCCTCCACGGTCTGAACGGCGCGGGTCTCAACCTCTGCCACGATCTGGTTGGTGAAGACGAAGCGCTTCCGGTCAGCAGCTGTCACAGCTGCCTTGTCGGTCAAATCGATGTCGCCCTGAACAAAGGGGGCCTTTTGGGTCTGTCCCCGCACGGCGAGAGCTTCCTTTACCAGCCGGTCCAGACCGGAGGCGGTGGTGGAGGTGGTCTCCACCACAGGGCAGCCCAGCTTGGCAGACAGCGCAGCCGCATCGATCTTGTTGTCCTTCTTCTCATTCACGTCGGACTTGTTCAGAGCCACCACCACGGGGACCCCCAGCTCCATAAGCTGGGTGGTGAAGAAGAGGCTGCGGCTCAGGTTGGTGGCATCTACGATATTGATGATGACATCGAGTTTTTCGTTCTTCACATAGGCGCTGGTGATGCTCTCTTCCGAGGTGAAGGGAGACATGGAGTAAGCGCCGGGAAGATCAACCACCATCAGGTCTTCTCCGCCGTCGTAGTAGTTCTTTTTGATGGGGCTTTCCTTCTTGTCCACGGTAACGCCCGCCCAGTTGCCAACCCGCTCACTCTTGCCGGTGAGGGCGTTGTACATGGTGGTCTTGCCGCTGTTGGGATTGCCCGCCAGAGCAATTCTCATGGTATATTCCTCCTTTTATCATAACTCAAACAAATGATCCGTCAATAGTTATATGGTTAGCTTTAGCTAACTCCAATTCAAAAAGAGAAGTGATGATCGCTCATCACTTTTGCATATGCCTCCTCTTTAGAGGGGAGGTGCCTCGAAGAGGCGGAGGGGTGTGGGGCCAAAGGGCATTCTGTCGTACCGGTACGACAGTTCAACTGCCGGGATAGCACCCCTCAGTCAGCCTGGCGGCTGCCAGCTCCCCTATCAAGGGGAGCCTCAGCCTGCTGAAACAAAAATCTTTCTTTACACTAAAATGGCAGATGCCAGCATGTTGTCGATGGTATATCGGCCATCCTTGATGGTGACCACGCAGCCGCCCTT
>JAFVUT010000091.1 GCA_017502545.1 Ruminiclostridium sp. | reverse complement strand
TGGAGGATACGAAACATGAAGAAACAAGGACTGGTAGAATTCCGCTGGCATGGCCGGGGGGGACAGGGGGCCAAGACGGCCTGCCTGCTCCTGGCCGATGCTGCGTTCGCTGCCGGCAAGTACGTCCAGGGCTTCCCTGAGTACGGCCCGGAGCGCATGGGCGCGCCCATTACCGCATACAACCGCATCAGCGACACCCGCTGCAGCGTCCACTGCAACATCGAAGAGCCCGACTATGTGGTGGTGGTGGACGAGACCCTCCTGGAGTCCGTGGACGTGACCCGGGGTCTCCAGCCTGAGGGGGCTGTCATCATCAACACCCCCAAGGCCCCCGGTGAGATCCGCCGGAAGCTCCGGGGCTGGAAGGGCCGTGTGTGCACCATCGACGCCCGGAAGATCTCCGAGGAGACGCTGGGCAAAAACTTCCCCAACTCCCCCATGCTCAGCGCCGCCGTGAAGGTGAGCGGTGTGCTGGAGGAGGCACAGTTCATGGGCGACATGGAGGAGAGCTTCTCCCATAAGTTTGCCAACAAGCCCCAGGTGGTGGCCGGCAACATGGACGCCCTGCGCAGATCCTGGCAGGAGGTACAAGAATGAAGCTTTCCGCAAGAGATATCAACGAAAACAGCACCTGGCAGGAGATGACCCTGGGTGGCGAGATCTACGAGCCCGCCACCTCCAAGCTGGTGAACACCGGTGCCTGGCGCACCAACACCCCCGTTCTGGACGTGGCCAAGTGCCGCCACTGCCTCATGTGCGTGCCCTACTGCCCGGACAGCTCCCTGCCCGTCCTCTACGGCAGACTGGTGGGCATCGACTACTACCACTGCAAGGGCTGCGGCATCTGCGCCGAGGTCTGCTCCTTCGGGGCCATCACCATGAAAGAAGGTGGCGAGGTATGAACTACAATGACCGTCTCTCCGGCAACGAGGCCATTGCCTTTGCCATGAAGCAGATCGACCCGGACGTGATGGCGGCCTTCCCCATCACCCCCTCCACCGAGATCCCCCAGTACTTTGCCCAGTACGTGGCCAACGGTGAGGTGAACACCGAGTACGTGCCGGTGGAATCCGAGCACAGCTCCATGTCCGCCTGCATCGGTGCCCAGGCTGCCGGTGCCCGTGCCGTCACCGCCACCTCCTCCGCCGGTCTGGCCCTCATGTATGAGATGATGTATGTGGCCTCTTCCAGCCGCCTGCCCATCACCCTGGCCTGCGTGAACCGTGCCCTCACCGGCCCCATCAACATCAACAACGACCACTCCGACTCCATGGGCATCCGGGACGCCGGGTGGATCCAGATCTACGCCGAGAACAACCAGGAGGCCTATGACAACTTCCTCCAGGCCATGCCCATCGGCGAGCACCCCGATGTCCGCCTGCCTGTGATGATCTGCCAGGACGGCTTCATCACCAGCCATGCCCTGGAGAACATCACCCTCCTGGATACCGAGTCCGTGAAGGCCTTTGTGGGGGAGTATGACCCTGAGCACTACCTCCTGAAGAAGGAGAACCCCCTGGCCATCGGCCCCTACGACCTGGGCTGTCACTACATGGAGCACAAGATCCAGCAGGCCGAGTCCATGAAGTTCGCCAAGCACCGCATCCTGGAGGTGGCCGCCGAGTTTGAAAAGGTC
>JAFVUT010000090.1 GCA_017502545.1 Ruminiclostridium sp. | reverse complement strand
CTCGGCGGTCTTCAGGTTGGCAGACTCCAGCACACGGCCATCGGCGCAGACGGCATCGCCGGCCTCCCGGATGACGATGTCGCCGGGGACCACTTCCCGGCCGGGGATCTGAAGGATCTTCCCGTCACGCAGGACCTTGGCCGTGGGGGCGGACATCTGTTTCAGGCTGTCCAGGGAGGCCTCGGCCTTTACGGTCTGGACGGTGCCCAGGATGGCGTTCATGGTGATGACCGCCAGGATGACGATCATACTCTCCACATCCCCCAGGGCGGCGGAGACCGCTGCGGCGATGATGAGGATGATCACCAGGAAGTCTAAAAACTGCTCAAAGAAGATACGGGCGGTGCTCTTCTTGCCCCCTTCCCGGAGCTCATTGGGGCCGTATTGTTCCAGACGGCGGGCGGCCTCCTGGGCAGACAGGCCGTTCTCCCCGGTCTGGAGTCCGGTCAGCAGGTCAGAGCCGGTCTGCTGCCAGATCTCTTTGGTCTTACTCATAGCTTTCTTCCTTTCTTTGGTGGAAGCCCAAAAATAAAAGCGAGCTCTTTTGCCGCAATGCTCCCACGCACTACGCAAAAGTCTCGCCATTTCAACCCGAAGCGGGGCCGTGCCCGTGTATTGACGCCTCGGATGCACAGGGACTGTGCCGACTACTCCCTTTTACTATGGGCAAATCATATCCTATTTTTCCCGGCTTGTCAAGGGAAAAAGGCTTGCTATTCTTTCGTAAATGCAGTAAGATACCTTTATATATTCCTGTTCCCGGAGGTGCCGCCATGGAGAGCAAATCTGCCAAGTCCACAAAGTTCTGGGTCATCCTCATCGGGATCCTTCTGGTGGCGGCAGTGGCCGGTATGCTGGTGATCCAGTCCCTTCGGGAGGAAGGGGCCCAGGTGGTCATCACCTGGAACGGCGAGGTGGACGGGACCTACTCCCTGGCCGAGGACCGCACCTTTGTCTTTGAAGGGGAGAAGGGCGGCTACAACGTGGTCACCATTGAGGACGGCTATGTCTTCATGGCCGAAGCCAACTGCCCCGACCAGATCTGCGTGAAGCACAAGCCCCTGAACGAAACGGCGGACCCCATCGTCTGCCTGCCCAATAGCCTGGTGGTGGAGGTCATCACTGACGAAACCGAGAACCAACTGGATGGTGTGTCATAATGAACGTCAGAAAATTAACAACCATGGCCATGCTCACGGCCATTTCCATGATCGTCTTCCTCATTGAGGCTCAGATCCCCCTGCCCTTCGCCGTCCCCGGCGTGAAGCTGGGCATCGCCAACGTCATTACCCTGTATGCCATCTGGACCCTGGGCCGCAGAGAGGCCCTGGCCATCCTGCTCATCCGCGTCTTCCTGGGCAACATCATTGCCGGCAACGTCATGGCCATGGCCTACAGCCTGGCCGGCGGCCTGCTGTGCTGGGTCATCATGTCCCTGCTGAAGCCCGTCATGGGCCGCAACCAGATCTGGCTCATGAGCATCCTGGGCGCCCTGGGCCACAACGCCGGTCAGCTGGGTATGGCCATCCTGATCTCCGGCACCACCACCATGATCTGGTACGCCCCCGTCCTCATCGTGGCTGCCGTGGTCACCGGTGCCTTCACCGGCTACCTGACCCAGATCCTTCTGGGGCATATGGATAAGCTGAAGAAGGCGGTATGATCCCCTGTAGGGCGGGTGCTTGCTCCCGCCAGAGCCTCCCTTTGCACAAGGGAGGCTTAGGGGGTACGAAAAGCGCAGTTTTTGAACACACACGCCGCCTCTTATGGGGCGGCTGTTTTTGAATCCAGAAAGGAGGGCGTTCCATGACGGGCAAGACCCGAGACCTATCCTATATGGCCCTCATGACCGCCCTGCTGGTCCTCTGTGCCTGGCTGGTCCTTCCCCTGGGGCCGGTGACCTTCACCCTCCAGACCTTCGGGGTCTTTGCCGCCCTGGGCATCCTGGGAGGAAAACGGGGGACGATCACCGTCCTGGTCTACCTGGCCCTGGGCCTGGCGGGCCTGCCGGTCTTCTCCGGCTTTACCGGAGGCCCTGCCGGGTTTATGACTCCCACGGGCGGGTACCTCCTGGGCTTTCTGGCGGCTGCCCTTCTCTACTGGGCCCTCACCGCCAAAGGGCTTCCCCAGGCCCCTGCCATGGCTCTGGGTCTGGCTGCCTGCTACACCCTGGGCACGATTTGGTTCTACCTTCTCTACGGCGGAAGCCTTTGGTCCATCCTGACCCTGTGCGTCTTCCCCTATATCCTGCCCGATTGTCTGAAAATCATCCTGGCCCTGGCGGTCTCCCGCCGGGTGAGCCGGGTCATCCCGAGGTGAATCCCATGTTCGATCTCTCCCCCTACTGTGCCCATCCCGGCCTGACCATCCAGTTCCGGGAGGAGGTCACCTCCACCAACACCCTCCTCCGCCAGCAGGCCGAGGAAGGGGCTCCCGAGGGGACCGTCCTGATAGCCGCCCGCCAGACGGCGGGCCGGGGCCGCCGGGACCGGTCCTTCTTCTCCCCGGCGGACACCGGCCTGTACCTGAGTGTCCTCCTGCGGCCCCAACTGGCCCCCCAGGAGGCCCTTTACCTCACCACCTGCGCCGCCGCCGCTGGGGCTCTGGCCCTGGAGGAGTTCGGCCTGCGGCCACAAATCAAGTGGGTGAACGACCTCTTCCTGGAGGGCAAGAAGGTCTGCGGCATCCTCACCGAGGGGGCCATTGACCCGGAAACCATGGGCCTCCGATACGCCATCCTGGGCATCGGCGTGAACCTCTTCCCCCCGGAAGGGGGATTTCCGCCGGATCTCCCCGAGGCCGGTGCCGTCTTCCGGCGCGGTCCCGACCCCGCCGAGACCCGGAAACAATTGGCCGGACGCATCCTGGACCATTTCTTCCGGTGGTATCCCAACATCCAGGACCGCCCCCTCTTTGAAGCCTACCGGGACCGCTCCCTGGTCCTGGGCCAGCCCATCACCATCCACCAGGGTGGGACCGGCCGCCCCGCCACCGCCCTGGATCTGGCCCCCGACTTCTCCCTGCGGGTCCGGGAGGCCGACGGCCGGGAGACCCTTCTCTCCTCTGGTGAAGTCAGCATCAGACCCCTCTGAATCTTACGAAATTCATACTTTTTTTACGAATGCCGCCTTGACTGTCTTTTTCATGGGGGTATAATTATGTTGTAAGAAAAGGAGGGATGGCCATGGCTGACCAGGAAAAGAAAACTTTCTTTCAAAAGCATCCGGGCTTTGACCTCTACAGCCTGTTCTGGCTGATCATCTTCGTGATTTTCTTCAACCTGGGCCGGTTTTACCTGCCTTTGCTCCTGCCCGCCCTGGTGGCCCTGGTCTACCTGATCTTCCGCCTGCTGTCCCGAAACGCCACCAAGCGCCAGGTGGAAAACGCCCGGTTCCTGGCCCTCATCCGGGACTTCTTCCAGTGGTTCGGCAAGAAGAAGCGGACCATACAGCCCGATAAGGAGCATTACTATTTCAAGTGTCCCACCTGCGGCCAGCCCATGCGCATCCCCCGGGGCCTGGGCACGGTGAAGATCACCTGCCGGAACTGTCAGGCACAGTTTGATGCGACCTCATAACAAATGTGTAACCCCCAGCCGTGACGGCTGGGGGTTTTGTGTTGGCGGGGGAACTGCGGCGGGAGCAAGCCCCCGTCCTGCAGGCGTGGCACAACCCCCTGGCTCTCCCTCTGGGAGAGCTGTCATCGAAGATGACTGAGAGGGCGGATCTCTGCCGATACAGCCATCCCGAAGCGGGTCAACCCTCTCCGTCACCGCTTTCAGCGGTGCCACCTCTCCCGGAGGGAGCGGTTTCATGCAGCGCTACCCGATTCCCCTCGATGATCACGGCGGTCACCTGGTCCGGGTGGATGGCGGAGGCGAACATGGCGTAGATCTGGGCAGAACCGGATCTTTTGAGCCAGCCCCAGCTGCGGGAGTTCTCCCCGGGAAACTTTTGCTGGGACCCGTCCGCAAATTCCAGATATAACGTCTCTGTGTCGATCTCAGCCCCTGCCACCTCCAGCCGAGCAGAGACCGGGGAAAGGGTCAGGTTGGTGACAGTGGCCGCTCCTGCTGCTGTCTGGATGGGCTGATCCAGAGCAAAGGTGGTGCCCAGGGCCACGTTGTCCAGCTTCCAGTACAGATGCCAGGCCCCTTCCAGCAGAGGGACAAAGGTTTCATCCTCCCAATAGCCCAGGTCTTCAAACTGGGCGGTTACTTTACCGGGGATCAGAACGGACTGGAACCCAAAGGTATGGAGCACGCCGGTGATGGTGTTCCCCTCTACAGACAGGATATCACGGCCCATGGACATTGCGGTTCCCCTCTCTGTGGATGGCTCAACGGTGGCTTTCCGCCAGGTCACATCCTCCGGCAGGTGGATCCGCTCCGGGATGGTGGCTTTGTAGAGGGCGTAGATCCCCGCCTGGTCCGCCACCACCTGAAGAATTTCGATCTTCACCCCGTCCATGGCCCCGGGGAGCATGAAGGTCTCGGGCTGGGAGATTCCCTCCGTCAGAAGGACGGACTGGTCCTCCCCGGCCCCAAAGAAGTCGGCCAGTTTTTCGTGGAGGCCGAAGATCCCAGCGGCCACCGTGGTCACCAGGCAGACCAGGGCGATGACCGCCGCCAAAGGCAGTCTGCCAAACCGCATTCTCTTTTTGGGTGTCCGGGCCATCAGGTCCTCCCACCCGGCCCGGGTATCGAAGGGGACGGCCCCCTCCCTCTCATCCAGCTCGTCCAGAATGGAGACCATCTCCTCCCAGGGGGTGTCAGGGTGGTCCAGTCTGGCCAGCAGTTCTTCTCTTTGGTTGTTCATGGTCATCTCTCCTCACTTAGGTATTCTCTGCACTTTCGCTTGGCCCGGTGGACCCAGGTGCCGCAGGTGGCGGGAGGCACCCCCAGCCGGAAGGCGGCCTCCCGGTAGGAAAGGCCCTTCTCGTAGATGAGCTTCAGGACGGTCCGCTCCCGGTCGGTCAGTTGGGCAGGCAGGACCTCGTCAATGGAGTGGGCCTTGGGGTCGTAGGCATCCGCCAGCCAGGTCAGGTCGGTGTCGGGGGCCTCTCGCTTTCGCCGTGCCTCCTGGCGGTCGAATTCCTGGAGGAGCTTGTACTCCATGGTTTTCAGCAGCCAGGCGATGGGCTTGGGGTGGTCCCGCACCTCCGGGGCCTTGGCCACCAGGGTGAGAAAGACCTCCTGGACCAGGTCGTGAGCCAGGTCCGGGTCCCGGAGCCGATGGCGGGCCAGGCGATACAGGTCAGGTGCATATTGGTCATAGAGGGACCGGACCCAGTCCCGATGGTCCTGTTTCATGGGTTCACCCCCCTTTCTGAAAGGTCCTTTCACTATCATCATCCGGCCAGAGATCAGTTTTGTTTCAAGATTTTAGAAAAATGTTGGTTTTAGGCAGTTCCTATGCCTCCCCTGTGCAAGGGGAGGTGGCTCGCCGTTAGGCGAGACGGAGGGGTTGTCCTGGAAAGAGCTGCGAATTCGCATAAACTCACGGTAGAAGCCGCAGGTTCTGCCGCATAATCCCTCAGTCACCTTTGGTGACAGCTCCCTTTACACAAGGGAGCCTGAGGTAGTTCCAGAAACAAAGAACATCATTGAACAACAGAAAAAGTCCGTCCGAAACCTCGGACGGACTTTTGGATTTATACATACCCACCCGTTGTAGGGGCGATTCACGAATCGCCCGGAACGTGGGGCAATCCCTATGGGTGGCGGGCGCATCGTGATGCGCCCCTACGACGAGGTGGCAGGGAAAAATCCTGCGAGCAGTTACCGGATCACCAGCTTCTCCCCGTCGCAGTCCACCACCAGGGTGGTGCCGGGCTGGACCTCGTCGGCGATCATCTTCCGGGCGGCCAGGGTCTCCACGGAGTGCTGGAGGTACCGGCGGAGGGGCCGTGCACCGTAGAGGGGATCGTAGCCGTTGTCGATGACGAAGGTCTTGGCGGCGACGGTGAGCTCCACTTTCAGCTGCTTGTCCTCCAGGCGGCGGTTGAGACCGGCCAGGAGGAGGTCCACGATGGAGGTGATGTTGGCCTTGGTGAGAGGCTTGTAGCAGACCACCTCGTCCAGGCGGTTCAGGAACTCGGGACGGAAGGACTGCTTCAGCAGGCGGTCGATCTGGTCCCTTGCCTCCTGGGCGATCTCCCCCTGGTCGTTGATGCCCTCCAGCAGGTACTGGGAGCCCAGGTTGGAGGTGAGGATGAGGATGGTGTTCTTAAAGTCCACCGTCCGGCCCTGGGAGTCGGTGATGCGGCCGTCGTCCAGGACCTGCAGGAGGATGTTGAACACGTCGGGGTGGGCCTTTTCCACCTCGTCAAAGAGGACCACGGAGTAGGGTTTTCTTCGGACGGCTTCGGTCAGCTGGCCGCCCTCCTCATAGCCCACATAGCCGGGAGGGGCACCGATGAGGCGGGAGACCGAGAACTTCTCCATGTACTCGCTCATGTCGATGCGGACCAGGTTCTTTTCCGAGTCGAACAGGGCCTCGGCCAGGGTCTTGGCCAGCTCGGTCTTGCCCACGCCCGTCGGACCCAGGAAGATGAAGCTGCCAATGGGGCGCTTGGGGTCCTGCAAGCCCGCGCGGGCACGGCGGATGGCCCGGCTGACAGCGCCGATGGCCTCTTCCTGGCCGATAACCCGCTGATGCAGCACGCCTTCCAGCTGAAGCAGGCGGTCAAGTTCCTTCTGGGTCATCTTGGTCACAGGGATGCCCGTCCAGGTGGAAACCACAGCAGCAATGTCATCCTCCGTGACGGTCCGGCCGTCGGTGCCCTGGGCCGCAATCCACGCCTCGCGCT
>JAFVUT010000089.1 GCA_017502545.1 Ruminiclostridium sp. | reverse complement strand
GCGGCCTTGGCGTGGTTGATGGACTCAATGGTCTGGGGCATAATGCCGTCGTCCGCTGCAACCAGCAGAATCGCAATATCGGTGACCATGGCACCGCGGGCACGCATGGAGGTGAATGCCTCATGGCCGGGGGTGTCCAGGAAGGTGACGGGGGAGCCGCCCACATCCACCTGGTATGCACCGATGTGCTGGGTGATGCCGCCTGCCTCGCCGGATGCCACGTGGGCATTGCGGATATAGTCCAGCAGAGAGGTCTTGCCGTGGTCGACGTGGCCCATGACAACGACGACGGGTGCGCGGGGAACCAGATCTTCGTCCTTGTCCTCTGCGGTGTCGATGAGCTTTTCTTCGATGGTGACAATGACTTCCTTCTCCACCTTGCAGCCCAGTTCCATGGCCACCAGAGCGGCGGTGTCATAGTCGATGATCTCGGACAGGGAGGCCATAACGCCCATCTTCATCAGGCACTTGACCACGTCTGCGCCGGTCTTCTTCATGCGGGAGGCCAGCTCGCCCACGCCGATCTCGTCGGGGATCTTGACGGTCAGGGGGGTCTTCTTGGCGATCTCCAGCTGCAGGCGGCGCATCTTCTCCTGCTCTTCCTGCTTGCGCTTGTTGCCAAAGCCGGCGTTCTTGCGCTGGCTGCCCTTGCTCTGGATCTTCTGCTTGCCGCTCTGCATCTTGTTGGCACGCTCGGGAGCCAGGGTCTCCAGATGCTCGTCGTACTTGTCCAGGTTCACAGCGCCGCCCTTACGGGTGTCCACCAGTTTCTTTTCGGGAACGCGGGTGGTGGGCTGCTGGGGCTGAGAGGCGGGTGCCTTGGGGGCTGCCTGCTGGTTGTTGTTCTGGGGCTTGGGACCGCGGTTCTGACCGCCCTCGCGGTTGGGCCGGTCATTGCGGTCGTTACGGCCGCGGTTCTGGTTCTGGCCGCCTTCGGGCTTTCTGTCGCGGTTGGGACGGTCGTTTCTTGCCATGTCAGTCTTCTCCTTTTTGGCGGGTGCGCCCAGGGAAGCCTGCATGTCTGCCACCTGGTTCTTCTGGGTGACATGCTCAAAAATCAGGGACAGCTCCTTGTCGTCCAGCACCTGCATATGATTTTTAGGGGTGGTAGCGTAAGTGGTCAGGATCTGGGTGATCTCCTTGGTGGACTTGCCAAGATCCTTGGCTACCTCATGAACGCGATACTTTTCAAAACTCAAATATAGCCACCTCCGTTGTGTCGGTCAGGGTTTCTTCTTACTGTTGTTTGCGCCCCGGGGCTTGGGTTTGCCCGGGCGGGTGTTTTTTTCATGCTTCTCATCCCGGCGCTTTTTCGCCCGGGCGGCCTTTTCGGTCAGAAGCCGGCTGAGCTCTGCGTAGTGTTCCGGGTCTGCCTTGGCCAGACGGTCCGCCACGGCGGAGGCAAAGCCCAGATCGCCAATGGCCGCCATGGCGCAGGAATTCCGGCCCAGACCCTGTCCCAGTTGGTCCTTGGTCAGGGGGATGGTCACGCAGAGGTTGTTCTCACTGCTCTGGGCGTAGTGCTGGGCCCGGCGGACAGAGTTTTCCGCCGCATCCTGGGCCAGCAGGATCAGATAGGCCTTGTGGTCCCGGCAGAGGGCAGCCACAGGCTCCTCGCCGATGGCCAGCTTGCCTGCCCGATGGATCAGGCCCAGAAGATTGGGGATGTTATCCATCCTGGGCCCCTCCCTTCATCTGTTCCTCCAGGCCGTCGTAGACTTCCTCGGGGATGGGGAGGGAGAAGGAACGCTCCAGGGCTTTGGACTTGCGGATGCGCTTGAGGCACTCGGGCTGGGGGCAGAGATAGGCGCCCCGGCCGGGCTTCTTGCCGTGGAAGTCCAGGCTGATCTCCCCTTCGGGGGAGCGGACCACACGGATGAGCTCACGCTTGGGTTTCATTTCCCGGCATCCAAGGCACTGGCGCAGGGGGATCTTTTTGGGCACGGGAGCACCTCCTTGGGTAATGTCAGGGGAGGATCACTCCTCCGCGGGGGTCTCGCCGGCAGCCTCGTCCAGGTCGTCGAAGAACTCGTCGTCCTCGACCTCCTCGGCGGCCAGAGCGGCGGCCTCAGCAGCAGCGGCTGCGGCAGCTGCATCTTCCTCCTCCCACTCGTGGACGGCGGACTCAGCCTTGATGTCGATCTTGTAGCCGGTGAGCTTGGCGGCCAGACGGGCGTTCTGGCCCTCCTTGCCGATGGCCAGAGACAGCTGGTCGTCGGGGACCACCACACGGCAGCTCTTGGTGCCCTCCAGGGGCAGGACGGAGATGACATCGGCAGGGGAGAGGGAGGCAGCCACGAACTCGGCGGGGTCCTCGCTGTACTTGATGATGTCGATCTTCTCGTTGCGCAGCTCGGCCACCACGCTGTTCACGCGGGCACCCTTGGGGCCCACGCATGCGCCGATGGGGTCCACGTTCTCGTCGGCGGAGTAGACAGCGATCTTGGAGCGGCTGCCTGCCTCACGGGCGATGGAGCGGATCTCCACGGTGCCGTCATAAATTTCAGGCACTTCCAGCTCGAACAGGCGCTTGACCAGGCCGGGGTGGGTGCGGGAGATGAGGACCTGGGGACCACGGCTGGAGCGGCGGACCTCCACCACGTAGACCTTGATGCGGTCGCCTTCCCGGATGACTTCGCCACGGACCTGCTCGGCAGGAGCCAGGTAAGCGTCGGTGGACTCGCCGTTGCTGGTGATGCGCAGGGAGACCGCACCGTTGCGGGGGTCCACACGGGTGACGGTGCCCAGCAGCATCTCGTGCTCCTTGGAGTTGAACAGATCGTAGATCATGCTGTGCTCGGCCTCGCGCATGCCCTGGATGATGACCTGACGGGCGGTCTGGGCGGCGATGCGGCCGAAGTTGCGGGGCTTGATCTCGATGCGGACCACGTCACCGGTCTGGGCGGTGGGCAGGGTCTTGCGGGCGTCTTCCAGGGCCAGCTCGGTGTAGGGGTTGTCGACCTCCTCCACGATCTCCTTCTTCACATACATACGGACGGTACCGGCGGCCTCGTTGGCCTCCACGAAGACGTTGTCGGTGATGCCCTCGTGGTCACGCTTGTAGGCGGAGACCAGTGCCTGGGTGATCTTTTCCAGCATGTAGGCTTTGGGGATGCCCTTTTCCTTTTCGATCAGCGAGATGGCGGTGAAAAATTCCTTGCCGTCCAGCTCGTTGCTCTTTGCGTTCTTGGGTGCTTTCTTAGCCATAATTCCAGCTCCTTGCTCCAGATTAAAAGCTCACGTGCAGACGCACGAAAGCGATCTCTTTCTTGTCAAAGGTCACGGTCTCGCCGCCCATGTCCAGGGTGACGTTGCCGTCGTCGTATCCGGCCAGGATACCGGTGCAGTTCTTCTGGCCGTTGACGGCCTTGTAGAACTTTACGTCCACCTCTGCGCCCATAAAGGCTTCGAAGTGCTCGGGCTTCTTCAGGGGGCGGTCAGCGCCGGCGGAAGAGACCTCGAAGGTGTAGGGGTCCTGGATGGGGTCAGCCTCGTCCAGCAGGGGGTCCACGCCGCGGCTGACGGCTTCGCAGTCGTTGATGGACACGCCGTCCTCCTTGTCGATATACAGGCGGAGATACCAGCTACCGGCCTCCTTGATGTACTCCACGTCCCACAGGGTACAGCCGCAGGCCTCGACCACGGGGCGGGCCAGCTCTGCAGTCAGATCAGTGATTTTGGACATTGTAACCTCCCGTGCGCCTTTTGAGCGCATTATATAATATAATGTATATATTCGGTCCGGTTTCGGAAAAACGGGACCGGGGTGCGTGAATATAAAAGAAAGAGCGGGGCAAGCCCCACTCCTTACTACTTACATCTTCCATTACGGTTGACATTATACCACGACTGAAAGTGGGTTGCAAGGGGTTTGACAGGAATTCATGGAAAATTGCCAATTTCTACGGAATTCTTACGGATTCTATTTCCTGTCAGAACAGGGAGGGAGAAGGGAAGAAGGGAAATGTAAACGTTTTATTAAAAAAAGGGAAAGAAAGAGTCGAAAGGCTTGCCGAAAAAGCCGGGAGTATGTATAATGGTCAATCGTATAGCATGGATAATTGCCTCCATGCGGCCACTTGGCATTCATACCAAAGGAGGCGTTGGCTTTGGCCAAAAAGAAAAAGCGCAAGCTGAAGAAACCCTATCGTATCCTCAAGGGGATCTACACCGCCATCGTGGTGCTGGCAGCCCTCATCGTTCTTGGATACGCTGTTTATAAGATCGCAGTCCCCGAACCCGAGATCTCTCCCGAGGGAACCGGTCAGGGTGTGGTGGAGGCGGAGGCTCCCGGCATGGAAACCGGCTCCCACCAGAGAAAAGAGCAGACCTACACCTTCCTGTTGGCCGTCCCTGACCAGGAGAGCGGCAACGCAGACTCCATCATGGTGGTCACCTACGACGTGCCCAACCAGAAGGTGGGTATGGTCTCCATCCCCAGAGACACTCTGGTGAATGAGAAGGTCCCCAAGATCAATTCCAGCATGGTCAAGGGCATCGACAACCTGGAGCGGGTGGTCTCCGAACTGGTGGGCTTCCCCCTGGACTTCTACATCACTCTGGACCTGGATGCCTTCATCGAGATCGTGGATGCCGTGGGGGGCGTGGAGTTCAATGTCCCCGTGGAGATGTACTACGACGACCCTGCCCAGGACCTGCACATCCACTACCAACCCGGTGTCCAGCATCTGAACGGCCAGCAGGCCATGGAGGTCTGCCGCTTCCGCCACAATGCCGACGGCACCGGCTATCCCATGGGGGATGTCCAGCGCGCCCAGACCACCCAGCAGATGATGCTTACCGTGGCCAAGAAGGTCATGTCCGTAGACAGCCTGGTGAACATCAACGAGTTCATCGACATCGTGGAGCGGAACATCGAGACCAACCTGAGCGGCACAGATATCGCCTGGTTCGCTGCCAAGGGCCTGGGTCTGAACCTGTCCACCGGCATTTCCGGTGAGGCTCTCCCCGGCGACGGCAACGTGTCCTATAAGGGCTATACCTACTGCTATGAGCTCTACCCCAACGACAGCCTGGAGATCATCAACCGGCTCATCAACCCCTACACCGCAGAGCTGACCCTGGATGACGTGGAGATCTTCCAGTCTCCCTATTAAGTTAATATTGTATCAGCGAGGAGGAAACCGATGGTTTCCTCCTCTTTTCTATTCCCAGGGAAAAAGTATACAACTGTCAATAAGGTCACAAAAATGATGGAAATAATGCAAAAATTAGCGGTGGCTAACCGGCGGGAAAGCGGAAATGGGCCACAAGATAGAGGGGAATGCTGGAAAAAATGCAGGAAAAAAGCAAAAATTTTTATTTAGAATGTTGACATTCTGAGAATTGCGTACCATAATGACAGTGGAATATAACCAACCTCGCAAAGCAATAAAAGGATGTGAGATACGAATGCAACCCATGAATGAAAAGCATGAAATCCCCTTTATCAAGTGTTCTGGTTGCGCAGCCGGTAAGTCCCGTCTGAAGTTCTACGCCACCTGTGAGGAAGCAGTCAAGGCTGGCTTTGCCAGCGGCGAGTGCACCTACGGTTGCGTGGGCGCAGGTTCCTGCGTGGCAGCATGTCCCCTGGACGCGCTGACCATCGTTGACGGTACCGTCCAGCTCAACAAGGACAAGTGCGACGGCTGCGGCGACTGCGTTGCTGCATGCCCCCAGAAGCTCATCCACATGGTTCCTGATGATGTCTCCAACTTCGTTCCCTGCTCCAACAAGGACGAAGAGGAAGTCGCCATCAAGATGTGTGGCCACAGCTGCATCGGCTGTGGTGACTGCGCAGAGGCTTGCCCCCAGGATGCCATCAGCATCGTGGACAACTGCGCTGTGATCGACTATGAGAAGTGCCTGGGCTGCGCAGCATGTACTGTTGCCTGCCGCAAGAAGATCATCGTCGATACCTATCACGATCTGGCTCAGATCAAGCCCACTGTCGCTTTCGTGCGTTGCCGCGGCGGCCTGCATAATCACGAGGTTTATGCTGCTGCCGGCGCTACCAACTGCCGTGAAGCTGCAGCTCTGGATCTGGACGGCCACTGCTCCTTCGGCTGCGCCGGCTTCGGCGACTGCGCTGCTGCCTGCCGCTTCAACGCCATCCAGATTACCAACGGCACCGCTCTGGTGAACCACGAACTGTGCGTCGGCTGTACTGCCTGCGTCCACGTCTGCCCCCAGGAGCTGCCCGTTATCGTTCCCTTCAAGGGTGCCAAGATGGTCGCCTGCGCTTCTCAGGATCACCCCGACAAGCGTAAGGAACTGTGCTGGGTCGGCTGCATCGGCTGCGGCGACTGCGCTGCAAACTGCCCCGACGGCGTCATCCACGCTGAGTTCGGCCGTGCCGTTATTACCCCCGACAAGTGCGAAGACTGCAACATTTGCTCTTATGTCTGCCCCGCCGGCGTGATTTCCGCTCGCGAGATGCCCGACTTTACTTATGTTCAGGTTCGTGCTATGGCAGCACAGAAAGGAGGCGCAGCGAAATGAAAGACATGAGACCCTTTAAGAGTATGGACGCCAACGCCGCTGCTGGCCACGTCGCATACGCCTTCACCGAAGTCGCTGCAATTTACCCCATCACTCCCTCCTCCCCCATGGCGGAGAATGTGGACGAATGGGCAAACCAGGACCGTAGAAATATCTTCGGCAACCGCGTCAACATCGTTGAGATGGAGTCCGAGGCAGGCGCAGCTGGCGCTGTCCACGGCTCTCTGTCCACCGGTGCCCTGACCACCACCTTTACCGCATCCCAGGGTCTGCTGCTGATGATCCCCAACCTGTACAAGGTTGCTGGCGAAGGCCTGCCCGGCGTTTTCCACGTGGCAGCTCGTACCCTGACCACCCACGCTCTGTCCATCTTCGGTGACCACCAGGACGTTATGGCCTGCCGCGGCACCGGTATGGCAATGCTGGCTGCATCCACTCCCCAGGAAGTTATGGACCTGGCTCCCGTTGCTCACCTGTCCGCAATCCAGGCAAGCATGGGCTTCATCAACTTCTTCGACGGCTTCCGTACCTCTCACGAGATCCAGAAGCTGCGCACCTGGGAATATGACACCCTGGCAGAGATGGTCGACTGGGAGGCTCTGGCACGCTTCCGCGCCAACGCCAACATGCCCCACCATCCCTTCCACCGTGGTACCAACGAGCCCCCCGAGACCTTCTTCCAGCACCGCGAAGCTTCCAACGTCATGTACAATGACCTGGTCGACGTGGTCGTTGGCAACATGAACAAGGTCAACGAGAGCATCGGCACCAACTACAAGCCCTTCAACTACTACGGCGCTCCCGACGCTACCGACGTCATCGTGGCTATGGGCTCCGTCTGCGGCACTCTGGAAGAGGTCGTTGACGCCATGACCGCTGCCGGCAAGAAGGTCGGCGTTCTGGAAGTCCACCTGTATCGTCCCTTCTCTGCAAAGCACATGCTGGCAGAGCTGCCCGAAACTGTCGAGCGCATCGCAGTTCTGGACCGTACCAAGGAGCCCGGCGCATTCGGCGAGCCCCTGTACCTGGACGTGGTTGCTGTCCTGAACGAGGCCGGCAAGACCAACATCAAGGTCATCGGCGGCCGTTACGGCCTGTCCTCCAAGGACACCACTCCCGCAGATATGTACTCCGTCTTCATGCACCTGGAAAAGGGCGGCCACAACCACTTCACCGTCAGCATCATTGACGACGTGACCAACCTGTCCATCGAGAAGCACGAGTTCGTTCTGCCCGAGGATCCCACTCAGAAGTCCGTCAAGATCTGGGGTATCGGCTCCGACGGTCTGGTTGGTGCTTCCAAGAACACCTCCAAGATCATCGGCGACCACACCGACAACTATGTCCAGGCATACTTCCAGTATGACTCCAAGAAGTCCGGCGGTCTGACCATCTCCCACCTGCGCTTCGGCCAGAAGCCCATCCGCTCCTCCTACTATGTTGGCCATGCTGACGTGGTTATCTGTGGTAACCCCGCTTACATCGGCAAGTACAACATGGTCCGTGACGTCAAGCCCGGCGGCATCTTCATGCTGAACTGCGAATGGGAAGGCGAAGAGCTGGAGGCACGTCTGCCCGCAGACATCAAGCGCGCACTGGCTCAGAAGAACATCAAGTTCTACACCTGCGACGCTGTCAACATCGCCCGTGACCTGGGCATGAAGGGCCGTATCAACACCATCATCCAGTCCGCATACTTCAAGCTGGCTAACCTGATCCCCGATGAGGAAGCCATCGAGTACATGCGCCAGGGTATCGTCAAGGACTACGGCACCAAGGGCCAGAACGTCGTTGACATGAACATGGCTGCTGTTATGGCTGGCCAGACTGCTGCCAAGGAAGTTGCAGTTCCCGCAGAGTGGGCTAACGCAGTTGACGAGGCTAAGGCAGAGCTGAAGCTGAACACCGTCAACGCTGAGCAGGATGCATACGTCCGCAACATCCTGATCCCCACCAACAACCTGGAAGGCGACTCCCTGCCCGTCTCCACCTTCCTGCCCTACGTCACCGGCAAGGCTCCCTCCGGCACCTCCGCTTTCGAGAAGCGCGGTATCGCTGTGGATATCCCCGTCTGGCATGCAGAAAACTGCACCCAGTGTAACTGGTGCTCCGCAGTCTGCCCCCACGCTGTCATCCGTCCCTTCGTCCTCAAGCCCGAGGATGCTGAAGGCCTGACCACCGTGGACTGCAAGACCGTGGAAGGCAAGAAGTTCATCGTGGCTGTCTCCGCTGCAGACTGCACCGGCTGCGGTTCCTGCGTCGAGATGTGCCCCGCACGCGGCAAGGCTCTGTCCATGGAGCGTTCCGCAGGCCGTATGTTCGAAGACCAGAACACCTTCGAGTATGCTAAGAAGGTCGGCGTTCAGGAAGGTTCTCCCGAGAACGTCAAGACTTCTCAGTTCCTGCGTCCCTACCTGGAGTACTCCGGCGCATGCCCCGGCTGCGGCGAGACTCCCTATGCAAAGATGGTCACCCAGCTGTTCGGTGACCACGCTGTCATTGCTAACGCTACCGGCTGCTCCTCCATCTGGGGTGCATCCGTTCCCAGCATGCCCTACGTCGTGGACGAGAATGGCCACGGCCCCGCATGGGCAAACTCCCTGTTCGAAGACAACGCTCAGTTCGGCTTCGGTATGTCCGTCTCCCTGCGCACCCGCCGCAACGCCATGAAGGCTGTTGTTGAGCGTCTGGCAAAGGACCGCCGCTTCGCTGGCACTGCCGGCGCTTGGGTCGAGAAGATGAACACCAACGAGGCTGCTTCCCTGGGCATCGACCTGGTCGATCTGATCAAGGCATTCCAGGCTGACAAGACCCCCGCTGGTGTCACCATGGACGCTGCTCTGGCTAAGGACTGCGAGTATGTCGTTGCTAACACTGACGTTCTGCCTCGTCCCTCCATGTGGCTGTTCGGCGGCGACGGCTGGGCATACGACATCGGCTACGGCGGCCTGGACCACATCCTGGCTTCCCGTGAGAACTTCAACGTTCTGGTCTTCAACACCGAGGTCTACTCCAACACTGGCGGTCAGTCCTCCAAGTCCACTCCCACCGGCGCTGTGGCACAGTTCGCAGCAGGCGGTAAGCCCACCGGCAAGAAGGACCTGGCTCAGATCGCAATGACCTATGGTCACGTTTACGTTGCTCAGGTCGCTATGGGCGCTAACCCCGCTCAGACCCTGCGCGCACTGAAGGAAGCTGAAAGCTATGACGGTCCTTCTCTGATCATCGCTTATGCACCTTGTATCAACCATGGTATCAAGGCCGGCATGAACCGCTCCATGGTCGAGATGAAGAAGGCTGTCCGCGCTGGTTACTGGAACATGCTGCGCTATGATCCTCGCCTGGCTGCTGAGGGCAAGAACCCCCTGCAGATCGACAGCGCTAAGCCCACCGAGAAGTACAGAGACTTCATCAAGGGCGAGAACCGTTACGCATCCCTGTCCATGAAGAACCCCGCCATGGCTGAGAAGCTGTTTGTCGAGTCCGAGAAGGCTGCTCTGAATCGTTACGACAGTCTGATCAACAGACGTAACAGTCTGGAACCTAAGGAGGGTCAGGCATAATGATTAACAACGTAAGAGAAAGAAATCCCATGCCCGAGCAGCCCATTGCGGTGCGCTGCGACAACTTCAACGAAGTTGCACTGGGCTATACCGAGGCTGACGCTATCCGCGAGGCTATGCGCTGCCTGAACTGCCGTAAGAAGCCCTGCGTGGCCGGCTGCCCCATCAACCAACAGATCCCCGAGTTCATCGCTAAGGTCGCTGTTGGCGATTTTGCAGCTGCTTACGACATCATCACCGTCAAGTCCTGCATGCCCTCCATCTGCGGCCGTGTCTGCCCTCAGGAGCAGCAGTGCGAGAAGAACTGCGCTCACGCCCTGAAGGGCGAGGCAGTCGGCATTGGCCGTCTGGAGCGCTTCGTGGCTGACTGGTATGCAGCCCGCAACCCCATCTCCGTCCCCGAGGTGGAGAAGAAGGGTAAGAAGGTTGCTGTCATCGGTTCCGGCCCTGCCGGCATCGCCTGCGCAGGCGACCTGGCAGCTATGGGCTATGACGTTACCGTCTTCGAGAAGCTGAGCTATGCCGGCGGTATCCTGACCTACGGCATTCCCCAGTTCGTTCTGCCCAACGAGGTCGTCGACCGTCACATCGACACCCTGAAGGCTCAGGGCGTGGAGATCGTCACCAGCTCCCCCATCGACAAGAGCAAGAGCATCGATGCTCTGTTCGCTGACGGCTTTGAGGCTGTCTTCGTTGGCAACGGCGCTGACATCCCCCAGACCCCCAGAGGCCTGGACACCAGCCTGGAAGGCGTTTGGTCCGCAAACGACTACCTGACTGAGGTCAACCTGAATACCGACGCTCTGCCCGCAAGCATCAAGGAAGCCAAGCGCGTCCTGGTGGTCGGCGGCGGTAACGTTGCTGTCGACGCAGTCCGCTGCGCAAAGCGCGTTGGCGCAGAGCCCATCATGGTCTATCGCCGTACCATCGCAGAAGCACCCGCTCGCCGCGATGAGATCGAGCATACCCGTGAGGAAAGCATCGAGATCAAGGAGCTGACCAACCCCGTCGAGTGCATCGGCAAGGATGGCAAGCTGGTGGCTGTCAAGCTGGAGAAGATGACTCTGGGCGAGCCCGACGCTTCCGGCCGTCGTTCCCCCGTGGGCACCGGTGAGTACTTCGAGATCGAGTGCGACAACCTGGTCATCGCTACCGGTACCTCTTACTCCGAGGATGTTGTGGACACCACCACCGGCATCGACAAGGATAAGTGGGGCGGTATCGCTGTTGACGATGGCTTCAAGACCAGCCGTCCCGGCGTCTTCGCCGGCGGTGATGCTGTCACCGGTCCTCAGGTCGTTGTTAAGGCAATGGGCGCTGGCCGCCGCGCTGCCGTCAGCATCGACGAGTACCTGTCTGCAAAGTAAGGATCACATCCTTTTATGAATGGGCCGGGCCGGGAGAATACTCCCGGCCTGGCCTTTTTCTGCAATGATTTTCGGGAGGACACCATGCTCCATCACCACCACGAACACCGTCACAAACCCCATAATCAAGGCACCAAGGACCTGACCAAGGGCAGCCCCTGGAAGCTCATCCTGGCCTTTGCCCTGCCGGTCTTTTTCAGTCAGCTCTTCCAGCAGCTGTATAACACGGTGGACACCTTCATCGTGGGCCGATTCCTGGGCACTGAGGCTCTGGCAGCAGTGAGTTCTTCCGGGTCCCTCATCTTCCTCATGACCAGTTTCTTTGAGGGCACTGCCATGGGTGCCGGTGTGGTGGTCTCCCGATACTTCGGAGCCGGGAACCGGGAAAAGGTATTTCGGTCCATCTATACCACCCTGGCCTTTGGTCTGGCGGCAGGTGTCATCCTGACGGCGGCAGGTGTCCTGTTCACCCCCACCCTCCTGGTGTGGATGAACACAGACCCGGAGGTCCTGCCTGAGGCGGTGTCCTACTTCCGGTTCTACTTTGGCGGTGTTTTGGCGGTCATTCTCTACAATGTGAGCCGGGGCATCATGACAGCCGTGGGAGACAGCACCCGTCCTCTGTATTACCTGGTGTTTTCCTCTGTGCTGAATGTAGGACTGGACCTTCTTTTTGTTGGTGTTTTCCGTTGGGGGACCTGGTCGGCGGCTCTGGCCACCGTCATCTCCCAGGGCATCAGTGTGGTCCTGTGTATGACCCATCTGATGGGCAAGACCTTCGCCTTCCGGGTGGAGCTGGGAAAGATCCGGTTCCACTGGGACATTTTCCGGGAGATCATCCGGTATGGTATGCCCGCCGGGATCCAGAATTCGGTCATCGCCCTGGCCAACGTGGTGGTCCAGTCCCAGGTAAACTCCTTCGGCAAGCTGGCCATGGCGGGCTTTGGTACCCATGCCAAGATCGAGGGCTTCGCTTTTCTGCCTATTATGAGCTTCAATATGGCCATCACCACCTTCATCAGCCAGAATCTGGGGGCCAGAGAGTATAGCCGTGCCAAACGAGGGGCCCTGATCGGCATCCTGGGTGCGGTCATCATGGCCGAGGTGGTGGGTATCGTCTACTACACCTTTGCTCCGGAGTTGATCGGCCTCTTTGACAGCACCCCCGGTGTGGTGGCTTTGGGTACCCAGCAGGCCCGGACCATGACCCTGTTCTACTTCCTGCTGGCCTTCTCCCATTCGGTGGCCGCCGTCTGCTGAGGGGCGGGCAAGGCCTTTGTGCCCATGTTCGTCATGCTCTCCGTGTGGTGTGTCCTTCGGGTGAGCTACATCGCTCTGGTGATGCACTTTGTTGGGGAGATCAGCTGGATCTACTGGGCCTATCCTCTCACCTGGTCCATCAGCTCGGTGATCTACTTGATCTACTTCGTAAAATCCGACTGGGTCCACGGCTTCGAGCATCCCAAACGGACCTGGGGATGGAAAAGGACCTGATGCAAAATGCCTTGCATCAGGTCCGGGTAATAGAAAAGTATGGTGTCACTTGGGGACGATTTGATTGGGGGCTGCTGGGTGCAGCCCCCTGTTTTTTATGGCATAGCAACGAAGTCCCCGGGGGCAAGTTTCCCGGAAAGGAAACATAGGATGGGAACTGACCAGATTCATATGGGAGGGACCTGTGATGTATCAGAATCCGATGGAAAACCACGACTTTTTGGCAGTGGCCAACCTGCTCCGGCAGAAACCTCACGCCTCAGCACGTCTCAGCGGCACGCCTGTCTGTCCGATCCTGCGTGGTGTGGTTCGGCTGTACCCCATGCCGCGAGGGGTGCTGCTGGCAGCAGAGGTCACCGGCCTACCCCAGGAGGACTTCCTTGACCTGGAACTGGAAGGGGATATCCCTCTGCCGCCCCTTCTTTCCCACCGGGGAAGGTCCCTCCAGGTGATGGTGGCCGGGGGCTGCACAGTGGAGGACATGATGGGGCGCATTGTTACCATAGAAAGAGATGGGGCGCTTTTGGGCAAGGGAACCATTTGTCCATAAAGAAAGGGCACAGCCAGAGGCTGTGCCCATTTTTTTATCCTGTCGGAAAAGGCAAGCCTTTTCCGACACAGGGGATTGCGGCCTGCTGCATCGCATGAATTGTGTACCGGAGGCACACAATTCCCACGTTTGCAGGCCGAGAAGTGTTTTCTGGCACGCACATGTCGCGCCAGAAAACGGATTTGACCTTATTTCGCCGTTGCGACGGCGAAACTCTACGAGGTTGTTGATACTTGGCAGAAAGGGCACAGCTTTCGGCTGTGCCCATTTTGTTATTTCGTTGCTTTCTTCTTCCCGAACCGGAAGATCTTGGAGCGGAAGAGGATGACATTCATGGCCAGGAAGAAGACCACCAGAACCACCCAGGTGAGGGCGGGCTTCACAGGAGCCAGGGTGGCCAGGAGCATCATGGGGAAACCGAAGACGATGGCGGGGATGGTCTGGTAGACCATGTTGTCGGCGGCGGGAGTCTTGAATCCGCCGTCGAGCTCACGGAGCAGGACCACGCCGGTGCTGGCGGTGCCGGTGAGCATACCGTACATGGCCAGGAACTGCTCCTCAGGGTACTCGGGGAAGAGCTTCACAGCTACGAAACGGTTGTAGCCGTAGGTGATGAAGGCGCCCACCACACCCAGGATGAGGAGGATGCCCCAGTACTTCTCCAGAATGCCCAGACGAATGGCGGCGATGCCGGCCACCACCATGATGTCAAAGAAGAAATTGCTGACACGGGTCAGAAGGAAGTTGTTGGTGTACTGGTGGCTCATAAGGCCGGACTTCCGCAGGCCCTTCAGAATGAGCTTCACCAGGGCGGCGGCGATAACACCCAGCAGAAAGTTGAAGCCGAAGATCACCGACTTCATACCGGGCAGCAGAGCCCCCAGACCCACCATGGCCCAGTAGCTGAGGAAGTAGGCCACGAAGATCAGGGAGATCTGGAAGGTGACCTTGTCCAGGCTGCCCTGCATGGGGATCTCGTCCTTGCCCTCGATCTCCTCCACCACCTCGTTGGTCTTGTTCACGTTGGCGAAGTCGATCTTGCCCCGCTTTTTCAGGATGTTCAGGTGGATGACACCGCCCAGGGCGGCGCAGATAAAGCCCATGGCGGCGATGGTCAGGCCGAAGCTCTTGCCGCCGACAAATCCGTGCTCCAGCTCATAGATGTTGCCGTAGTTCATGGCCTGACCGGTGCCCTGGCCGTAGCCGAAGGGGAGAAGGACACCGGCAGCGGCGAAGAAGTCGGTCATGACCTTGGCGGCGACGAGGGTGATGGTAAAGCCCACAATGGCCTGGATCAGGTAGGTGGAGACCGTGGTGACACCGGAGTTGAAGATCTCGATGGTGCGCTTCTTGGTAAAGGCGTTTTCCGAGCTCTTGAGAGCCGAGGCGATGAAGCCCAGGGCCAGGGTGTGGTAGGTAATGACCTCCAGGGTGGCCATGCCGTGGCCGCCGAAGAACTGGGTGTCGAACATGACATCCCCGGTGACCAGTTTATAGATGCCCCCAAGGATCAGCAGGATGGCACCGCCCAGAACGGAGGTGGGGATGAGGGAGGCCTTCAGCACGGGGAAGATGCGCTTGAGGCTGTTGGCGGCCAGCAGGCTCAGCAGCAGGAAGGCAAAGACATTCAGGGTGCCCCATACGTTATAATCCCAAAAATTTTCCATCTGCATTTCCCTCCTTGATGTTTTTGTAGCGGTGATAGATGTGGACGTATTTCAGGGCGTTGAACCGCTTGCTGCCCTTGCACTGGTAGACCTTGTCCCCGATGTACAGGTTCAGCTTGTTCCGGCCCAGAACGGTGATGTAGGAGATGTCGTCAAAGGGGTAGACCGTGCCGTCCAGGTCCAGACGATCTCCGTAGAGAGTCAGGAAGACGTTGTCCTTCAGCTTGACCTTGCGGTCATAAAGGATGACCTCGGACAGGTTGGCCGTATCGTGGAAGAGAGGGTCTTCGGTCATGGCGGTCAGGTCCAGGCCGTTGACGAATTCCTCCTGGTAGTCATACCACTGGCCCACAAAGGGGAAGGGGAAGTCGAGATCCACGCCCTTGAGCTCCTTGGTGGGCAGATATTTCACCTGCCTGCCGCAGGACTTGCAGGTGATGGTGTCCCCATGGCTCTCGTGCTCGGCCAGACCACAGAAGGGGCAGACGTAGATGGCCCGCTCCAGATACTCGGCGGCCCTGGGGTGGGGATAGCTGCCGGTGACAGCCGCCTCGTCCACCCACAGCTCCTTTTCGATGACGGCAAAGAGCTCCTCGTTGGTCATCTTGTCGTACTCCTCCGGCTCGATGACCCGGGAGACCTGGGCGGTCATGGGTCCCTTGCGGGCCACGTCGCTCCACCGGGGCTCCACGCCGTAGCCGCCTTCGATGCGGTAAATGGCCAGAGGGAGCTTCAGGGAGCGGCAGAGCTTGGCGATGGTGGGCTTCATGTAGAGGGTCCGTCCGCTGTAGGTCCGGTTTCCTTCAGGGGCTAGGGCGATGGTGCCGCCCTCCTTGGCCACCCGGAGGCAGTTTTTCACGGCCTTCAGGTCCATGGTCTGCTTCCTGATGGGGATGGGGGCCTGAAGATAGCTGATGACCCGGGAGATCCAGCCCTTGGAGAACAGATCTTCGGTGGCGATATAGTAGACAGGTCCTTTGAAAGACATGGCCACCAGGAACTGGTCCAGGCTGGTCTGATGATTCATAATGATGAGATACTGGCGATCCCCCTGCTCCTTGAATTTCTCCGGCTTTACGCCGAACTTCAGACGGGTGTAGGGGCCCAGGATGGCGGCGAGAATGTTCCGGAAGACTTTGTGTCGGGGTTTCGTCCAGGTGGTTTTCTGATTGGAAGCCATAGGTACCTCCTGATTTGCTGGGTAAACATGAAATACAACGCCATAGTATAGCACGTTTCAACAGATTATTCCAGATGTCAGGATATATGAAAGATATTGTGATTATATGAAATGTTTAGAAGAAAGAAAAGACAGAAAGGATCCCGGACAGTTTCGTCCGGGATCCTTTCTGTCAGTGCTGTTCCGGGAGACAAACCAGGGCCTCCTGGATCTGGTGATCCCGCAGCTTGGTGATTCGAATATGAAGACCGGCAGTTTCCAGTTCCGGGGTGGACCCGTCGGGGGGAACGATGCCCAGTGCATCGAAAACCAGACCGTTGAAGGTATCATGCCTTTGGCTGGGAAGGGAGATTCCCAGTGTTTCGGAGATCTCATCCAGACTTGCGCTGCCGTGGATCTTCCAGGTGGCATTGCCTGCCAGTTTGATGGCGGGAGCCTCTGGAGACTTGAGGTCTTCGGGTTCCAGTTCGCCTACCAGCTGTTCTATCAGGTCGTTGATGGTCACGATGCCGCTGACTCCTCCGTACTCATCCAGCACGACAGCCAGCTTGTTTCGGGTGTGCTTCATGTTTCGGAAGAGGACATCGGCCTTTACGGTCTCGGGTACAAAATAGGCCGGGAACACAGCCTGCGCCATGACGACCTCTCTGGATTTATCCCGCAGGCGGAAGTAATCCTTTGCGTTCAGAATGCCCACGATGTGATCGATGGAGTCCTGGCAGACAGGGTAACGGGTGTGGCGGTGAAGATGGATGGTGTTGTCCCAGTCTTCCATGGAGTCTTCCATCCACAGGACGCGAAGGTCGGTTCGATGGGTAGCGATCTCTTCGGCGGTCAGGTCGTCAAACTGGAAGACATTCTGTATGAACTCCTTTTCCTCCTGGTCGATGATTCCCTTCTCGCTGCCCACATCCACCATCATGCGGATCTCTTCCTCGCTGACGGTATCGTCCTCAGCGTTGGGATCGATGCGCAGCAGGCGGAGGATGCCGTTGGTGGAGATGGTCAGGAACCAGACGATGGGCGAGAAAGCGGTGGAGATACCGGAGATCAGGCCGGACATTCCCAGGGCCAGGGATTCGGCCTTGCGCATAGCCACCCGCTTGGGGACCAGCTCACCGAAGACCAGGGTGAAGTAGGATAGGATGATGGTGATGACCACCACGGCGATGGCATCCAGGGTGGCGGCAGGGATGGACACACCCAGGCCCACCACCCAGGCCACCAGGGTGTCAGAGAAGTTTTCAGCGGCGAAGGCACTGCCCAGAAAGCCGGACAGGGTGATGGCCACCTGGATGGTGGCCAGGAACCGGGCGGGCTGACTGGTGAGCCGGGCCAGACGGACGGCTCGTTTGTCGCCCTGGGCGGCCAGTTTGGCCAGTTTACTGTCATTCATGGAAATGACGGCGATCTCGGCACAGGCAAAGACGGCGTTGAGGCCAATGAGAATAACTTGCAGCAGAAGCATAATGGATAGGGACAAGGTGATTCCTCCTGTTCAATGTTTGGACAAGGTGAAGGGGGCGAAAAAGCGCAAAACGACACGGCCTACGTCCTCTCAGTGGGGGTAGGCTGTGCCGTGTAAGTGACAAGATATGAAGATGTGGTTCGCTCGGGGTATGTCGCTGTCCTTCATGGGGTGATCCTTTCCAGATGTTTCCTGTCATTATAGAGGATACATGCACTCCTGTCAATAGAGAGATGGATGTTGATTTATCAACAAATAGATGTTGACAAATCAACATCTTGGTGCTATCATGCTGAAAGAAACCTGGGAGGTGGACTTATGCTCCAACGATTTCAATCTTTTGTCACCGGGGTCACCCTGTGCTATAAATCCATTCAGAAGATCAAGGCCACGGAAATGACCGAGTTCGGCCTGAAGGGGACCCATGTGATGTGTCTCTTTTTCCTGAGCCAGCACCCGGAGGGGCTCACCGCTGCCCAGCTCAGCCAGATGTGCGCCGAGGACAAGGCGGCCATCTCCCGGACCCTTGCCGTCCTCCAGGAGAGAGATTATATCCAGGCAGGGGAGAAGAAGTATCGGGCTCCCCTCTGCCTGACCCCTGCCGGTGAGGAGCTGGCCCGGCAGATGGAGGATCTCATCCAGCACTGGGTGGCCTTCGGCGGGGATGATCTGTCCGAAGAGGAACGGGAGGTTTTCTACCGGGTCCTGGGTAAGATCGCCGCCCGGCTGGGCGAAAAAACCGAGTGAACCATGCAGCAAGAGAGGAAACCATAAATATGGCCATTCAATTTATCATCGACTCCGCATCTGATATCCTGCCCTGTGAGGCCCGGGAGCTGGGGCTGGTCCATCTGCCCCTGACGGTCCTGTTCGGGGAGGACTCCTATCGGGATGCGGTAGACCTGACCCATGAGGGGTTCTATGAAAAACTGGTGGAGAGCGATGTCCTCCCCACCACCAGCCAGATCTCCCCCGGAGCGTTTGCCGCTGCCTACGAAAAGGTGGCAGCGGCCGGGGATGAGGCTGTGGTGATCACCCTGTCCTCCAAGCTCTCCGGTACCCACCAGAGTGCGGTCATCGCCGCCGAGGGCTATGAGGACCGGATCTTCGTGGTGGACAGTGAGAATGTCTGCGTGGGCGAGCGGATCCTGGTCCAGTTGGGTTTGGTCCTCCGGGACCGGGGCCTGTCTGCCCGGGAGATCGCTGCCCGACTGGAGGAGGAGAAAAAGAACATCCGCCTCCTGGCCCTCCTGGACACCCTGGAATACCTGAAAAAGGGCGGCCGTATTTCCGCCGCCACCGCCTTTGCCGGTGGACTGCTGTCCATCAAGCCGGTCATCGCCGTGGAGGATGATCAGGTTGCTATGAAGGGCAAGGCCCGGGGCTCCAAGCAGGGGAACAACCTCCTGCGCCAGTTGGTGGAGGAGTGCGGAGGGATCGACTTTGCAAAGCCCTTTGCCCTGGCCTACAGCGGTCTGTCCGACAAGCTGCTCCGGAAATACGTGGATGACAGCGGAGAGCTGTGGCAGGGGATGGCGGAGTTCCTGCCCATCACCACTGTGGGCTGCACCATCGGCACCCATGCGGGACCCGGTGCTGTAGCCGTTGCGTTCTTTACAAAATGAGAGAAACAGAAACCGGATGACGCTGGTCATCCGGTTTCTGTTTCTCTGAGCTTTTGTAATTTACGGTAGACAGTGAGCCGCATGGTCAGGTAGCTGGCCGAGCCGCCAACGAGATTGGAGATGGGCTCTGCCAGGAAGACACCCTGCACACCGAACCCCATCCGGGGGAGCAGGAGGGTCAGGGGGACCACGATGAAGGCTTTACGCAGGAGGGAGAAGAAGATGGCGTGCTTGGCATCTCCCAGGGCCTGGAAGGTGGACTGCCCGGCAAACTGGAGAGCCATGAAGACGAAGCCGAAGAAATAGAGCCGCAGGATGTCTGTCCCTGCCGTCAGCAGCTGGGGATCGTCGGAAAAGACCCGGAACCAGATACCGGGGGCGGCCACGATGACTGCCCAGGCCAGGGCAGTGTAGCCTGCGCCTATGAAGGTGTTGAACCGGATGCCGGCGATGGTCCGGTCATAGGCCCTGGCCCCGTAGTTGAAGCTCACCACCGGCTGGGCCCCGCCCACGATGCCGCTGATGGGCAGGACGAAGATCTCCCGGACAGAGTTGGCCACGGTCATGATGCCCACGTAGAGGTCCCCACCGAAGAGCTGGAGGGTGGAGTTGCAGGCCACCTGGACCAGGCAGTTGGTCCCCTGCATGATAAAGCTGGCGGTGCCCAGTTTCAAAATATCCCTGGTGATCTGGCCGTTCAGACCGATGTTTCGAATCTCCAGGGGGACCACCGCCTGTTTTCCGGTCAAAAACCGCAGGACCCACAGGGCGGAGATGGCCTGGCTGATAACGGTGGCCAGAGCTGCACCGGCTACCCCCAGGTCCAGTCCGAAGATGAAGATGGGGTCCAGGATGATGTTCACCACGGAGCCCAAAATCACCGAGGTCATGCCGATCCTGGGAAAGCCCTGGGCGTTGATGTAGCCGTTGAGACCGATGGACAGCATGG
>JAFVUT010000088.1 GCA_017502545.1 Ruminiclostridium sp. | reverse complement strand
TCCAGCAGCAGGTTCTCATAGGTAGGCAGAGCTCTGGGAGCGGGATAAACAGGCTTCATGATGAAATCCTCCATTAAATTGATTTTTGCACTTAGTTTCCTAAGTGTTACTTTATTTTCTAGTGTTGACCGGCCCCGAAAGGCCGGTCAACTTAGAAAACTTAGTTAAAGTTTTTTGCTAAGGCGCAACTAAAATTAGTTGGTGTTGCCGTTAGCAGCGACGTACATACCGTGGATCAGGTACTGGATGTCGCCGGAGCCCTCGATGTTGGGAGCGATAGCAGCGTCACGCAGGAAGCGCTCGACCTGGTACTCGTCGCAGACACCGTAAGCGCCCATAGCGTTGACAGCCATGGTAGCAACCTTGGTAGCGGTCTCAGCAGCGTAGCCCTTTGCCTGAGCGGTACGAGCCTGGACAGCACGCATGGTAGCGATGTCGTCGTTAGCGAAGTGGTTGTGGTCGCAGTAGTCAGCAGCTTCCAGCATCAGCAGCTCAGCAGTGTGAGCGTAGGTCAGCATGGTGGACAGACGCAGCTGAGTGGTGGGGAACTTGGTGATGGACTTGCCGCGGTGCAGCTTCTCCTGGCAGTATGCCAGAGCCAGGTCTGCAGCGCCCAGAGCGGTGCCGACGAAGACTGCGGTGAAGCCCAGCTTGCCGTAAGCGGTGGTGCCCAGCAGCTGAGTGAAGCCGTCGCCGTGCTTGCCCAGGATCTGGTCCTCGGTGACAACGATGTCGTCCATGAAGATGTCATAGACGTGGGAGCCCTTGTAGCCGATCTTGTCCCAGGGGCTGGAGATGGAGTAGCCGGGGCAGAACTTGTCGATCACCAGGCCGGTAACGATGTCCTTGCCGTCCTCGGTAGCTTCCAGAGCGAACAGGACGCAGGGGCCGTCGTATGCAGCGTTGGAGATGAAGCGCTTAACGCCGTTCAGCAGGTAGGTGCCGTCAGCCTGCTTGGTCAGGCGGGTCTTCAGCATCTTGGGGTCGGAACCGGTCTCGGGCTCGGTGAATGCGAAGGAGACGGTCTGCTCGCCGGAGCAGCAGGGAGCCAGGTACTTAGCCTTCTGCTCGGGGGAAGCGTACAGGTCCAGAGCTTCCAGGCCCAGGATGTAAACGTCCAGGCACTTACCGACGGAGGGGGAGACGCGGGACAGTTCCTTCAGAATGATGGTCTGCTCAACGTGGCCCATGCCCATGCCGTTGTACTCCTCGGGGAAGGAGATGCCGATGAAGCCGCACTCAGCCAGCTGCATGTGGATGTCGTGGGGCAGCTGAGGCAGCTTTTCGCCGGTGGAAACCTCAACCAGCTCGCCAGCCTCGATCTCCTCGATACGGGGAGCCAGAACCTGCTGTGCAAAGTCTCTTGCCAGGTCGTGGATCATCTGCTGGTCTTCGTTCAGTAAAAATTCCATGATAGTATTCCTCCTGATGAATTTTCTTTCCTTAATGTAGGGGTTGGCTATTGCCAGGGCATAAGAAGAATGCCCGCAGCAATAAATTCCTAACGGGACAACTTCTACAGATGTATTATACCATAAGAAACAAAAGGTCGCATTCTGAATATTGATTATTTTTGGCGTATGCAGTACTACATATGCACTACTGCATCTGGTCGAAAAATCGGTCCGAGTGAACAAAATGGATAAAATCGCTCCCGTCAGATTGCACAAAATCGACAAACCTGCTCCGGGGGATGCAGGGTCTCCTGCAAGGGACGGAGGGATCGGGGCGGAAGAGCCCATGGAATGGGAGAAAAACCCACAAAAACAGGGGAGAGAGACCGGGAAAAAATCGTGGAAATGTTCGGTTTGCCCTTGACGGAACCGTTTTAATCCTGTAAGATAAGGCGAACACAGTGAGAATGGCGGAGTTTTCGGCATTTGCAGGACATCCGTCACCCTGTGAAAGACAAGATGATACTAGCTCCCCCTCAGGGGGCTGCTGATGAAACATTTAATTTAAGGAGAGTTTACATCATGGAAGTTAAGATCGTTGGCGTTTACGGCGCAGGCAGCATGGGCAGAGGCATCGCACAGGTCGCTCTGGAAGGCGGCTACGACGTGGTCCTGTACAACCACAGAACCCCCACCCTGGAGAAGGGCGTTGCCGGCATCAAGAAGAACTTTGACAAGAAGATCGCCAAGGGCAAGATGACCCAGGAGCAGGCTGACGCTCTGCTGGGCAAGCTGGTTGCTACCACCACCCTGGAAGACCTGGCAAACGTCGACATCGTCTTCGAGGCAATGGTCGAGAACATGGAGCTGAAGAAGGATGCTTTCGCTAAGCTGGCTCCCGTGATCAAGCCCGAAGCTATCTTCGTCTCCAACACCTCCTCCCTGTCCATCACCGAGCTGGCAGCAGCTTCCCTGCGCCCCGAGAAGTTCCTGGGCATGCACTTCTTCTCCCCCGTGCCCGCCATGAAGCTGGTTGAGATCATCCCCGCATACGACACCACCGAGGACACCGTCGAGACCGGCAAGGCCTGCGCCAAGGGCTTCGGCAAGGAGTTCGTTACCGTTTCCGACGTGCCCATGTTCATCGCCAACCGCGTCATGTGCCCCATGATGAACGAGGCTGCTATCCTGGCCGGCGAGAACGTCTGCTCCTACGAGGACATCGACAAGGCCTGCGAGCTGGGCTACAACCTGCCCATGGGTCCCCTGAAGCTGGCTGACGCCATCGGCATCGACGTCATGATCAACGTCATGGAGTCCCTGTACCAGGAGACCGCTGACTCCAAGTATCGTCCCGCACACCTGTACAAGGTCCTGTACCGTGCAGGCCGTCTGGGCCGCAAGACCGGCAAGGGCTTCTACGACTACAACTAATTGAGTCGGAACTGAATCAAGACATGAAAAATCCCACGGAGTCACCTCCGTGGGATTTTTTCTGTCTGAGGCTCCCTTGTGCAAAGGGAGCTGGCACGGCGAAGCCGTGACTGAGGGATTGTGCGGCAGACACGTCAGAGGGTTGCCGATGTTGATGCGAATTCGTTTTTTCCCTCTTAAAGGCAAAATACCCCCTTCTATTTTGCCAAAGCAGTCATGTTTTTCTTGACGGCACCGGGCTACAATAGGAGCATAAAGAAACCCAGGGAATATGGAAGGAGAATGGACATGAAACAGAAGATCACCAGCAGACCCGGCCTTTTCGGTAGTACCGTCCACTATGACCAGAAGGGCCATAAGATCGGCTCCAGCCAGCAGGGCCTTTTCAGCACCACCCATTACGACGCCAAGGGTCACAAGGTGGGCAGCAGCAGCAACGGGACCTTCAGCAGTACCCACTACGATGCCAAAGGGCATAAGGTGGGTTCCAGCTGGCACGGCTCCTTTTCCTCCAGTCATTATGACAGGAAGGGGCATCAGGTGGGCAAGACCACCCGGGGCGGCTTCGGCCGGAAGGACAGTTGGTTTGAAGACTAACAAACGATCCCACGGAGTTTCTCCGTGGGATTTGTTCTGTGTTATCTAAATTTGTTGGGGTAATCTATGTATTCTAAATAGAGCTTTAGCCCTTATGTCTGATCATTTTGATCTACATACTTCCTGTAAAAGCGTGTTGACCGCTTGGCTAGCCCCCAAACGGTCAACATGGGTAAAATTTTGTTGCACGATACGGGCTAACCGCTTGTAGCAGTGCCCTTTTCCATGCCCATCGTACCATGTCACGCCCCGGTTTGTCTACATGACAACCGGGGCGTTTTGGTGCCTTATCCCTGCCGTCTCTGAAGCTGCAAACGGTCCGCGATCATGGCGATGAACTCCGAATTCGTCGGCTTTCCCTTGCTGTTGCTCACGGTGAAGCCGAAGTACTTCTGCAGGGTGTCCAGGTCGCCACGGTCCCAGGCCACCTCGATGGCGTGGCGGATGGCCCGCTCCACCCGGCTGGCGGTGGTGCCGAACTTCCGGGCCACCTCCGGGTAGAGGATCTTGGTGACGGCGTTGATGACCTCCATGTCCTCCACAGTCATGATGATGGCCTCCCGCAGGTACTGGTAGCCCTTGATGTGGGCGGGCACCCCGATCTCGTGGATGATGGCGGTGACGTTGGTCTCCAAGGTCTGCCGGAGGGCCGAGGGCTGGTTGGGCAGCAGGTCCTCGCACCAGTGCTGGCTCCCCAGCAGGCGGACCCGTTCGATCACCGACGGGATGCGGCAGGGCTTTACCATGTAATAGTCCCCGCCCAGCTCGGCCACCCGATCGGCCATGGGGCCCCGGGCGTAGCCGGACAGGACCAGGGTGCTCACCGGCAGAGTGCTCACGGCCTTGAGCACGTCCAGACCGTCGGCCCGGCCCAGCACCAGATCCATCACCAGGATGTCGGGGGCGAGCTCCCGGGTCAGGCGAATGGCGTCCTGGCCGTCGTTCGTCTGGCCGACCACCTCCAGGTCCTCCTCGCTCTGGAGGGCTTCTGCCAGAGCGGTGCGGAACTCCTCGCTGGTGTCGGCGATGAGAATCGTTTTCTTACTTTCCATGCGTGTGTGTCTCCCCCCTGGGAAGGCGCGTCCTTCCCCAGTGTTTTCGTTGTGAAATGATGCAATGTGGACCGGTCAACCATAATTTATCACAATGAGACAGCGAACTCAAGAGCGAATTGGCAAAAACTGGCAAAGATAAGGAAAAACTTATCGCAGGGTTCGTGCAGGTTCGACAAATATGGGAAAATCTGGTAGAATTGTAGAATGATTGGACAATCCGTAGGGGAAAACAGAAGAAAAGGGAGAAACTTTCGTATTTTTGTCAGGAAAATGCGTTTACGAAATGGCAGAAAGATGGTATGATGATATGACTGCTATTCTAAGGCCCGTCTGTCTTCCGGCGGGCATCCCAGAAAGGGGAAGAACCATGAAGAAACTGATGCTGGGCAATGCGGCGGTGGCCCGGGGCCTGTACGAGGCCGGCTGCTGCCTGATCTCCAGCTATCCGGGCACTCCCAGCACGGAGATCACCGAGCAGGCTGCCCAATATAACGAAATCTACTGTGAGTGGGCACCCAATGAGAAGGTGGCCATGGAAGTGGCCTTCGGCGCAGCCCTGGCGGGTAAGCGTTCCGCCTGCGTCATGAAACACGTGGGCGTAAATGTGGCGGCCGACCCCCTCTTCACCATTTCCTACACCGGCGTGAACGGCGGCATGGTCATCTGCGTGGCCGATGACCCGGGGATGCACTCCTCCCAGAACGAGCAGGACTCCCGCCGCTATGCCATCGCCGCCAAGCTCCCCATGCTGGAGCCCTCCGACTCCGACGAGGCCCTGCGCTTTACCAAGATCGCCTACGAGCTGTCCGAGGAATATGACACCCCTGTCTTCTTAAAACTCTGCACCCGCATCTCCCACTCCCAGAGCATCGTGGAGCTGGGCCAGCGGCAGGAGGCCCCTGAGCGGAAGTATGTCAAGGACATCGACAAGTATGTCATGGTCCCCGGCAACGCCCGTCCCCGCCACCCCATCGTGGAGGCCCGGACGGAAAAGCTCATCGAATTTGCCGAGACCACCGATCTGAACCGGGAGGAGCTGGGGGAGGACACCTCCTTCGGCATCATCACCTCCTCCACCTGCTACCAGTACGCCCGGGAGGTCTTTGGCGAAAAAGCCTCCATCCTGAAGCTGGGCCTGGTCAACCCCCTGCCCAGACAGAAGATCCTGGACTTCGCCGCCAAGGTGGACCGGGTCATCGTCCTGGAGGAGCTGGACCCCATCATCGAGGAACACTGCCGGAACCTGGGCCTCACCGTCACCGGCAAGGACAAGCTCCCCCTCATCGGCGAGTTTTCCCAGGGCCTGGTGGGGGAAAAGCTCCGGAGCGTGACCAAACCCTGGGTGGGCCTGGAGGAAGCCATTCCTCCCCGTCCCCCCGTCCTGTGCGCAGGCTGCCCCCACCGGGGCCTGTTCTACACCCTGGCCAAGCACAAGATCACGGCCCTGGGGGACATCGGCTGCTATACCCTGGCGGCCTATGAACCTCTGTACGCCATCGAGTCCTGCGAGTGCATGGGTGCATCGGTCAGTTCCGTCCACGGCTTCAACAAGGCCCTGGGCAAGGAGAGCGAAGGCAGGACCGTGGGGGTCCTGGGGGACTCCACCTTCATGCACTCCGGCATGACCGGTCTGGCCAATATTGCCTACAACCAGAGCAATTCCACCGTGATCATTCTGGATAACTCCATCACCGGCATGACCGGCCACCAGCAGAACCCCACCACCGGTAAAAATCTCCGGGGTGAGCCTGCCGGGCAGATCGACCTGGAAGTCCTGTGCAAGGCCATGGGTATCCGCCGGGTCCGGGTGGTGGATCCCAACGACCTGAAGGCCACCGAGCAGGTGGTCCTGGAGGAACTGGCGGCGGAAGAACCTTCCGTTATCATCACCCGCCGTCCCTGCGTCCTGCTCAAGTCCGTCAAGAAGAATCCCCCCCTGTATATCGAGCCGGACAAGTGCAAGGGCTGCACCATGTGCATGAAGATCGGCTGCCCTGCCATCTCCTGGAAGGACAAGAAGGCAGTGATCGATCCCACCCAGTGCGTAGGCTGCGGCGTCTGTCAGCAGCTTTGCAAGTTTGAGGCCTTCAGCAGCACCGCAGAGAGCTGAGCCGCCAAACCCATATAGAATCACACACATTAGGAGAATCCAAGGAAACAACGAAAGGTTTTCCCGGACGGGGCATATCATTGTCCGGGGACCGACACACACAACGGGGAGAGGGCGTTCTGACCACCCCCATCCCCAGGGGAGGAAAAATTTTATGTTAAGTCAGATTCTGGCAGTTATCATCTTCGTCATCATGTTCGTGGAGATCGTCCGGGAACGATTCCCCCGCTACCTGGTGGCCCTGGTGGCCGGCGGCGCGACCATTCTGGTGGTCTTTGTCCTGGCCATGCAAAGCATGGAGGCCATCAAGGCATCCCTTGCTCTCCACACCATGATCGAGCCCACCTTCTGGTACACTGTGGGTCATGGGGGCGAGATGCACAGCGGCATCAACTGGAGTACCATCATCTTCATCACCGGCATGATGGTCATGGTGGAAGGTATGGGCGAGGCCGGCTTCTTCGACTGGCTCTGTCTGCGCCTGGCCAAGACCGTCAACTATAAGCCCGCACCTCTGTTCGTGGCTTTCATGATCCTGTCCGCGTTCCTGTCCATGTTCATCGACAGTATCACCGTCATTCTCTTCCTGGCGGTGGCCAGCGTCCGTCTGGCCCACCTGCTGAAGTTCGATCCCGTTCCCTTCATCATTTCCCAGATCTTTGCGGCCAACCTGGGCGGCTCCGCCACCATGTCCGGCGACCCCCCCAACATCATCATCGGCACCGCACTGGGCTACTCCTTCTTTGACTTCCTGCTGAACACCGGTCTCATTGCCCTGGTGTCTCTGGTCATCATGGTGCCCTTCTTCTACATCTGCTTCCGCAAGGAGCTGGTCTCCCATGCGGATCTGGCCAGCCTCTCCGGCGACGGCCTGCGCCCTGAGGATGCCATCCACAACAAGAAGGCCTTCACCGTCAGCGTCGTCATCTTTATCTTCGTGGTGGTCCTGCTGGTGACCCATGCCATGACCGGTCTCACCGTGGCTACGGTGGGTGTCATTGCGGCCACCTTGACCCTGACCACAAACAAGGCGCCCTGGCACCTGCTCAAGCGAGTGGACTGGGAGACCGTCTTCTTCTTCATCGGCCTCTTCGTGGCCGTCAGCGGCCTGGAGGAGACCGGTGTGCTGGAGGCCATGGCCAACGGCATCGCCAAGATCACCGGCGGCAACCTGGTCATTATGGTCATCATCATCATCTGGCTGTCCGCCATCGCCTCGGCCTTCGTGGACAACATCCCCTTCGCGGCCACCATGGTCCCCATCATCAACTCCCTGTCCGCCACCATGGGCGTTCCCCTGGACACCCTGGCCTGGACCCTGGCTATGGGTACCGACATCGGCGGCTCCGCCACCCCCATCGGCGCATCTGCCAACGTGGCCGGTACCGCCATTGCTGCCCGTGACGGCCACCCCATCAGCTGGGGCCGTTACTGCAAGTATTCCGCACCCGCATCCGTCATCGTGGTGGCCATCAGCATGGGCATGATCCTGCTGCGCTACTGCTGATCTCGTTCTGATTATTTGGAGGGACGTCAATGCTCCTGAGCCAGATCCTGGCTGTCGCCATTGCCCTGTTCATGTTCGTCCATATCATCTGGGGAAAGCACTCCAGAGCCATCATCGCCCTGTCCTCCGGCGGGGCGATGATTCTTGTTCTGCTCCTGTTGGTGGGGGGATTTCCCTCTATCTGGGAGGCCCTGAGTGTGGACAGCTTCTTCCATTTTTCCTTCTGGTTTTCCCACATGGGCATCACCGAATTCAATACGGGTATCAACTGGAGCACCATCCTCTTCCTGCTGGGCATGATGACCCTGGCCGAGGAGATGAGCGAGGCCGGCTTCTTTGACTGGATCTGCCTGTGGCTGGCCCAGAAGGTCCGCTTCAAGCCCACCCTGATCCTGGTGGCCTTTATGACCTTCTCTGCCCTGTTGTCCATGTTCGTGGACAGCATCACCGTGATCCTCTTTATGGTGGTGGCCACGGTCCAGATGGGCCATCTGCTGAAGTTTGACCCGGTGCCTGTGGTCATCGCCGAGATCTTCAGCGCCAACCTGGGGGGTGCTGCTACCATGAGCGGTGATCCCCCCAACATCATCCTGGGCACCTCTCTGGGCCTGGGCTTCTGGGACTTCATCCGGAACAACGGTGTCATCTGTCTGGCGGCCTTCTGCCTGATGGTGGTCTACTTCGTGCTGGCCTTCCGGACCAAGCTGGGCAAGGGAATCGGTGAGGCCGACCCGGCCCTCATGGGTCTCCACCCGGCCGATGCCATCCCCGACCGGGACCGGTTCCGAACGGCGGTGGCCATTTTCCTGCTGGTGGTCCTGCTGGTGATGGCCCACATCCCCATCGGTCTCACCATGCCCTCCATCGGTCTCATGGCGGGGGCTATGGCCCTGGCGGCAACCAGATACCCCATGGAGATCCTGAAAAAGGTCCACTGGAAGACTTTCGCCTTCATCATGGGCATGATGGTGGTGGTGAGCGGCCTGGAGCAGACCCACGTGCTGGACGGTCTGGCCCAGTTCCTGGCGGGTCTGGCGGGGGGTGACCACACCATGATGGTGGTGGTCCTTCTCTGGTTCACTGCCGTCTGCTCGGCCTTTGTGGACAATATCCCCATGACCACCGTCATGGTCCCGGTGATCCTGTCCCTGTCCGACCTGGTGGGCATGGATCTGAGTTCCCTGGCCTGGACCCTGTCCAAGGGCACGGACATCGGCGGCATCGCCACCCCCATCGGCGCCTCGGCCAATGTGGTGGGCCTGTCGGTGGCCGCCAAAGAGGGGCACAAGATCGGTTGGAAGCGGTACTGTAAGTACACCGTCCCCGCCTGTATCCTGACCCTCTGCCTGAGCCTCTATCTGCTTTTGAATCTGCACTAGGTCAGTGTGTCAAAAAAGGATTTTGAGATGCTCCCGTTTTGTAGGGGCGATTCACGAATCCCCCGGGCAGCGTGAGTCATACCCTATGGGTGGCGGGCGCTTCATGAAGCGCCCCTACGACAACGGAACAAACACGGAAAAGCAAAGTATATTGACAAACAAGAGGCGTGCTGCAAAGGATTTGCAACACGCCTTTCTTTGTAGTAAAATAAGGGAAAACCACAAGAACCGAAGGGAGGCGGGACCATGGAATACCGTTTCGACACCCGCATCAGCTATCTCTACAGCTTCAGCCTCTTTGAGCCGGGCTATCTGGCCCCGGAGGAGGAGAAGGTCCGGCAGGTTCGGCAGGCCCTTACCCGGGCCTTTCCCCAGTGCCTGTCCGATGACGACCCGGCAGCAGGGGAGAACCCGGTCTTCCGGGACCTGAACATCGTTCAGGGGTTCCTTCACGGCGGCGGCCTGCCCTTTCCCAGCCGACGGTTCCTGATCCGTGACCTGGGGCTGACCTTCCCAAAGGTCCCCATGGAGGAGACTGCCGTCCTCTTCAGCTTTTTCCCGGAGTTTAACGCCGGTCAGCTCATCTTCTCCTTCAAGGCAGAAAATGTGGACACCGACCAGCTTATCTACCTCCGCCAGATCTTCGGCGGGGTGGCCCCCTTCCGGGCCAAAGACGGCCGGGAACAGTCCCTGGGTCAGTGGTTCCGGACCATCACCGGCACTCTGGGTGTCCCGGTGGACGACCCAGACACCGCCTACCTGGTGGAGATCAAAGACGTTCACCCCGGTCTCACGGCAGATCAGCTCCTGGAGACCGAGGCCCAGCGGCTCTACGGCATCATGACCGGTGACGAGGGCTGGCAGTTCGTGCCCCAGGCCATGGCCGACGAGCGGCTGTCCAACTACTGGGGCAGCCGGGACTTCGTCCGGATCGTGGTTTTTGGCAACAACGGCCTGTTCCTGAACCTGAACCGGTCGGCCATGGCCCGGGACTACCTGGCCCGCCAGGATCAGTTCGGCGGCTGGGCTTACGGGGGTGCCAACGACTACTTCCGGGTGGACTCTGACCTGGGCGGCCTCTGCCACGGCATCCTCCACGCCCAGGAGATGGTGATGGTCATCAAGACCATTGCCGGGCGCATCCTGAACCGCCAGGAGTCCTACCGGAAGTCCCGGACGGGAAGTATCAGCAAAGCCATCCAAAAGGTCCGCTTTTTCCGCCGGGAACTGATCACCACCCTGGACCGGGTGGAGAACCTGGGCATCATGGAAATTGGCGAGTTGGAGCAGCTGATGCTCAACAGCCAGAAGATCACCCCTCTCATCGACAGCATCAAGTACCTGCTGGAACTGGTAGAAGGGGAGCTGGACCTGCTGTACCAACAGAGCACCAACCGTCTGGTGAATATCCTCACCGTAGCCGGTCTGCTCATCTCCGGCCTGAGCTTTATTTTTGGTTTCTTCCAATAAAAAGATGCCGGGACTTAGGTCCCGGCATCTTCCAGAGTATCAAAAAAGTCAGTTTTGTGCAGCCACCTAAGCCTCCCCTGTGCAAGGGGAGGTGCCGTGCGAATGCGAGGCGGAGGGGTTGTCTGAGAAAAAGCTGCGAATTCGCCCTGACTTTTGGTAGAATCGGCAGGTTCTGCTGCACAATCCCTCAGTCAGCCTGACGGCTGCCAGCTCCCTTTGCACAAGGGAGCCTTTCCTGAGCCTGCAACGATAGTTTTTCGACAGGCTAAAAGATGCCGGGACGTTAGGTCGTCCCGGCATCTTCTATTGTGAGGGGGCTGCCTGTGTTGAAGGAGTAGTCCAGACCGTTGGTGGTGAGGACGATGTTCCCGCTCTTGCCCGTGCCGTAGACGGTGGTGCCGAAGTCGAAGAGCCGCTGGAGGACCACCGCCGTGGGGTGGCCGTAGGAGTTGTTCTTGTGGTAGGAGGCCACGGCGTACTCCGGACGGATGACAGCCAGGAATTCCTGGCTGGTGGAGGTCTTGGAACCGTGGTGCCCCACCTTCAGCACCTCCACGTCCCGGAAGAGGGCCAGGGACTCCCGCTCTGCCTTGGCGGTCATGTCCCCGGTGAAGAGGACGTCCACCTCCCCGCACACCAGCTGAGCGATGACGCTGCTGTCGTTGGAGGAGTCCCAGTGGTCTCCCGTCTCGATGATCTCCAGATAGGCCGTTTCGTTCAGGGGAATGATCCGGTCCTCGTCAAAGGAGAGGGTGCAGTCGGGTTCTGCCTCCACCGCCGCCCAGTAGTCCGCCCAGCTCTGGGTGTCGTTGGGGTAGCCGCTGTCGATGATCTCCCCCACGGGGAAGGCGGCCAGCACATCGTCCAGACCGCCGATGTGGTCGTGGTCGGGGTGGGTGGCGATGACGTAGTCCAGGCTGCCGTCCACGTGGCCCCGGAGGTATTCCACCAGCCGGGGACCTGCCTTGTTGGTCCCCCCGTCGATGAGGACTTCCAGCTCCCCGGTGTCGATGAGGGTGGCATCCCCCTGGCCCACCTCCATGAAGTGGACCCGGACCAGAGGCATCCCGGTGTCGGCCATGACCAGGCGGTTCTCCTGATCCCAGGTGACATAGGCCCCAAAGGCCTCCAGCACCGCACGGATGGGCAGATAGGTCCGGTTTTCCCGGATGCGGGAGGTGGTGTCGATGGGGATCTGCCGTCCGTTTTCCAGGATATAGGCCTGGCCAATGGGGACGGCCACCACCACCCCGTCCTTTTCGGCGATGGCGGTGCGGGTGTCGTTGTCCCAGGAGACGGTACAGCCGAAGGTTTCCAGGGTGACCCGGAAGGGGACCTGGGTACGGCCGGCTTCATCCACGAAGGGATGGCCGTAGGTGTCGTCAAAGGCCACGGCCTGGCCGTCGATGATGACCCCCACCGGCCGGACGGCCCCGGCTGTCACCGGCAGGCAGAGGAGAAGTGCCAGCAGGAGGGGGAGGATTCGTTGTCTCAGGTTCACAGGGGATCCTCCTTGTCTGTTTTGGCCAGAACGGAATTTTTGTAGGCCATGTCCCCGGTGACCTCCCGGAGGACGGTGAGCTGGGGCGGGATGGAGATGAGGTCGTCCTCTCTCTCCAGCTCCACTTCCAGAACGGCCAGATCCTGCCAGAAGGGGTAGAGGTCTACCTCCAGGAGTTTGCCCCGGTAGGGCAGGCAGTATCGGGTCTTGCGGAGGACTCGCTTGGTGGGATCTGCCTGGGCCAGCAGGGCCTGGTATTCCCCCTGGTTGATCGTCCGCTCCTCCTCCTGTCGCTTGATCCCTTCACCCCGCTTGACGGTATGGAACCACTGGGAGACCCCGTCCTGGGTCCGCTGCCGGACCCGGACCTCGTCACCGGGATCGGACCGGAGATAGGTCTGGACCATCTCGTAGCGGGTCATCCCCGGCCAGGATTCCAGGGTATGCACATCGGGATAGGCGATGAGAAATTTTCGTTCAATTTCAAAGTTGGGCGCTCTGTATTCGTAATAAAGGCGGTCGGGGATGGGACCCTGGGTGGGGACCATGCCGCATCTCTCCATGACCCGGCGGGAAGGGGAATTATCCGGGGCGCACCAGGCCAGGACCCGACGGATCCCCTCCGGGCCGGTCAGGTAGGTCAGGACCCGGGAGAGGGCCTCGGCGGCAAATCCCCGGCCCCAGTGGGGCCGGAAGATGCTCAGCCCCACTTCGATGGTGCCGTGGTTGGGGGCGTAGTCGTAGGCCCCCACGGTGCCCACCAGTTCTCCCTGGTGTTCGATGGCCCAGCCGTAGAACCGGGAATCCGGGTAGCTGGCCAGAAATCGTCCCATGGTCTCCATGGCCATCTCCTCCGTGGCATAGGGGTTCCAGCCGGAGTACCGGTACATGGCCTCGTCCAGACCGAAACACTGATGTAAGACCGGGGCGTCCCGGAGAATGTGCTGCCGCAGGGTCAGCCGGTCGGTTTGTAAAGTGATGGTTCCGTGCATAGTGTTCTCCCAAGTCGTTTTCTGTATGATACCACATTCCGGCACAAAAAGACAGAGGCGAAAGGGGGTGCGAAAAGGGATTTTCGCACCCCCCAGTGATATTTTCCGTCAGGAAATGTGATATATTGCTGACGCAATGTGATGGGCCTGCTGCAAATCGTTTTGCAGCAGGCCCAAATGTATTTCATTGATCCATAGGCTCAATATCACTGGCGTCGCTGCCTTTCGCAGCGGCCCCTTCACAGCCGGGGCTCGATCTCCTTCCAGGAATGGGTGGTAAGGCAGCTCTTGTCCAGGTCCTGGTTGATGTTCTCCCACAGGGGGTAGGGCATGGTCAGGGACAGGAGGTTTTTCAGAGCGGGCCGCCGCTGGGAAATATCAAAGAGGCCCATGATGGCCATGGGGTCATCCTTATCCATCTGCTCAGCGGCAAAGACGATGGAGTGGCAGGCGGCACCGAAGGGGGCCAGGGTGTTCAGAGCCCGTCCGTTGTGAGAGCCCAGGAGGATCACCAGGGCGGAGAGCTGGTCGGGATTGGCAAAGGTGTACACCAGGTCGGGGGTGCCGATGTCTGCCCAACGGCTCAGAGGGGCAAAGACGGTGCGGGGATAGCCCTTGTCGGAGAAGGGCATGGCGGTCCGCCATTTCATGGCCAGTTCGGGGGTGCAATAGAACCGTTCCCCGTCCCGCATATGGATGGGCATTTCGGGGGGTGCCTTGTCCCCCATGCCCTGGGAGAGCATGATGTGGATGTTGGGGTTGCCCCGGGTGAAGCCGTCCCCGAAGCAGCAGCCCACCCCGCCCCCGGGACAGTTGCAGCTGGCCTCATCCATAGCCACGGTCTTTCCCTTGCCGGCGGCCATCAGGAAGGGGACCAGGCAGTTGCGGGTCTCGGGGGTGGGCACCAGATCGCATGGGGCGCTGGTGTTGCCGAAAAAGATGCCAACGGGTTCCATCTCCAGGTGGAGCAGTTCAGTCAGGTTCATTTCGATTCCTCCAAATTCCAGCCGTGGTCGGCGTGGTAGATCATCTGCTTGGTCATGCCGCCATCGATGACGATATCCTGGCCGGTGACGAACCCGGCCCGGTCGGAGCAAAGATAGAGGACCATGTGGGCGATGTCCAGGGGATTGCCCACCCGGCCCACCGGCTGCTGGCTGGCATCGGGACCTTCATAGACGGTGAAGTCCGTGTCGATCCAGCCGGGGGAGATGGCGTTCACCCGGACCTTCCCCGCCAGGCTCATGGCCAGGCCGTGGGTCAGGGCGGAGATGCCCCCTTTGGCGGCGGTGTAGCTCTCGGTCTCGGGCTGGCTCATGTGGGCACGGGAGGAGGAGATGTTCACGATGGAAGCTCCTTCCCCGAAATAGGGGCGGAAGAGCTTGGTCAGGTAGAAGGGGGCGGTGACCCCCACCTTCAGAGCATATTCAAAGTCCTCATAGCTGGCCTCCCCGAGGCCCGCCATGTTGGGGGCGGCGTTGTTCATGAGAAAGTCCACCTTGCCGTATTGGTCGATGACTTTCCCGGCGAAGGTCTCCAGGGTGGTTTTGTCCCC